>JAKDKQ010000463.1 GCA_030453295.1 Janibacter sp. | reverse complement strand
GCCTGGGTCCTCTCCGGCGAGCAGCCCTCGGCCCGGCCGGACCACTGGGGCTGGCTGCTCCTCATCACCGTGCTCACCACTCCCCTGCAGGCCGCCGGCGAGGAGGTCGCCTTCCGCGGCGGGCTCATGCAGGGAGTCGGTGCGTGGATCAAGCGCCCCGTCCTCGCGCTCGTCGTGAGCACCGTGCTGTCGGCCGCCACCTTCGCCCTGGCACACACCTCGCTCGACCCCTGGGTGCTGTTCGACCTCGCGGGCATGGCCGCCGCCTGCTGCTACCTCACCTGGCGCACCGGCGGGCTCGAGGCAGCGATCGTCCTGCACGTCGTCAACAACATGGTCATCGCCATCGGGCTGACCGTGCTCGGCGGGATCCAGGACGCCTACGTCACCGAGCAGACGACGAGCACCGCGGACACGGCCGGCCTGAGCGTCGTCGCCACGGCGATCATGACGGCGATCCTGCTGTGGCTCGCCCGCCGCAGCGGCATCGCACCAAAGAAGTTCGGGGCGCCCGCCACCAACGAGATCGCGTCGTCCCCGACGCATCCGTGAGCAGGTCTGGTCACCGTCGCGCGATGGCTCTATGATCCGATCGACCGGCACCGAGGTCTGACCCCAGACGCTCCTCTCGAGACCCGGCATCTCACTCAGCCCGGCGCGGCACCAGCCCGCCCTGCATCCTCGGAGTCATCACCGTGCGTCGTATCCTCAGCGCCCTCTGCCTGTCCACCGCCCTCGGCCTGACCGCGGCACTCCCCGCACACGCCGCCGACGCGCCCGTCACCCCGAGCGCTCCCACCGTCGTCGACGAGTGCGGGCTCGGTCAGGACCGGGTGACCATCCCCGACATCGCCGGAGTGCAGTACCTGGTCGAGATCGACGGCACCGTCGTGCAGCTGACCGCCGGCGACTACGCCGGCGTCGCCTTCTGGCCGGAGGACGCGATGAGCGAGGAGGAGCTCGACGAACTCGTCTTCGGCGACGCGCAGGGCGTGACGCTGCCCGACGCCTCTGCCACGATCACCGCCGAGGCGGTCGATGGCGCCGTCCTCGCCGAAGGGGCCACCACGAGCTTCGACGTCGCGCTCTCGTCGACCCCGTGCGCCCCCGAGCACGCAGCCGTCACGGCCGTGGCCGACTGCGGCACCGTGACCTTCAGCAACCCGGCCGGCAACCCCGAGGTGCTCGTCCTGTGGGGCGACGCCGACAGCGACGAGGACTACAGCGAGCTGGTGCTGGCACCCGGCGCCTCGCGCACGGTGCGCACCGACGCTGAGGAGGTCGACTGGTTCGCCGTCGAGGAGGAGGCCTGGACCGAGGAGGACTGGGAGGACGAGGAGTGGGCCACCTCGCTCGGCTCCGCGGCCACGCCGGACTACGTCGCCACCGAGGACGACCGTCTGGTGCTGCAGGAGGTCGCCGAGTTCTTCGACGCACTGCTCGCCGCGGACCTGGGTGGCGGGCTCCTCGAGCTGCCCGCCGACTGCCCCGCACCCGAGGACACGACGCCCGACGAGGACACCCCCGAGATCCCCGCGGTCGTCCAGACGGATGGCGTCGAGCAGCCCAGCCTGGCCGCTCCCCTGCTCCTCGGCGGACTCACCGCCCTGATCGCCTGGTCGGTGGTGCGGCCGCGCCGTCAGTCCTGACCTGAACCAGACTCAGGTGGGCGTGTCGTGCGGCGTACTCGTGGGTATGCAGAACGACACGCCCACCTGACTCAGCCTGCGGGACCCGTTTGTCGGGACGAAGGGGAGGTCAGTCGCCCGATCGCTCGGCGAGGTCCGTGGAGAAGGCCTCGAGGATCCTGGCCGCCCCGTCGACGGCACTGACCTCACCGGAGCGCACGCCGGGTGTCAGCCCACCGAGCAGCCCCCGCACCCGCGGCGAGCGCCGCACGGCGTCGCGCAGCTCGGCGTCGACCATCGCCCACATCCACTCACGCTGCTGCTCGGCCCG
>JAKDKQ010000082.1 GCA_030453295.1 Janibacter sp. | reverse complement strand
AAACCGGCCGTCAATGTAGGTTGACGCGGCGAGCCTCGCTTGAAAGACGTGTGGCAGCTCATGAGGCGGTCGGAGAAGGGCACAGATCCGGCCGCGGTCTGCGCGTGGGTGGTCGTCTGATCGGCGACGATCCCGGAAGGTCATCCGGTTAAGTGCTGCTGGTGCCGGTGGTCGTGCACCTGGCAGGTGATCTGCCCGGCAAAGGACTCCGCGAGGGGTTCGGGATCGGGTTCACCGACCGGCCGGAGCCCTCATGCACGACATCCCTTCTTCTGGCGACCGCCCGCTCAGGGCCGGCTCGCTGTTCAGCGGCTACGGCGGCCTCGACCTCGCCGTCGAGCACCACTTCGACGCAGAGACCATCTGGTACTCCGAACTCAACGAACCTGTCGCTTGCGTCTTCTCCCACCACTGGCCCGAAGCCCCGAACCTCGGCGACATCAGCACCATCGACTGGAGCGCGGTCCCGCCAGTGGACATCCTCTGCGGCGGGTTCCCGTGCCAAGACGTGAGCACGGTCGGCAAGCAAGCCGGCCTCGCGCCCGGCACACGGTCGGGCCTGTGGTCGTACATGGCCGCAGCGATCGAGGCACTGCAACCCCGGTACGTGGTGATCGAGAACGTGCGCGGGCTGCTATCGGCAAGTGCAGTCCGCCCCGAGAAGCAAGGAGCAACCAATGACGAAGCAACTCCCAGCCGGCAACCCTTGGTGATGCAATCGGCGCGACCGCTGCCGTTCACGACCTGGAATCCGACCGATGGGGTCTGGGAGACGAGTCAGCTCGACCTCTTCGGGCACTCGGCGCCGTTCTCGGAGATCTGGCCGACCTCCGGCTCCATGCACAATGGATCGGCCTACCGGCATCTCTCGTCGGCGCACCTCACCATCGCTTCCGCGTCTTCATCATCGCCCACCGCCCGGATCCTGTTCCGAACACCGCTGGCGACGGACGCTTCGCGGGGCGGCAAGACGCTGGACCAGGTGCGAGCACGGCGGGGCACGATTGCTCTGTCGCATCAGATCATCGACTTCGCCCTGCACGGGCCGGCTGGCTCACCGACCAGACGGCGCGACTCGGAGATGCTGTTCAGCTTGGTCGAGAGCATGTTCGCCGATGGGGACGCTACGCCGACGCCATCGCCCGATGGGAACACATCACCGGACAAGAAGCGCCCGCCCCAGCCCTCCTGAACGACCAGACCGCGCCACGACCGGCGCCCGCGTTCATCGAATGGCTAATGGGCCTCGAACCCGGTCGGGTCACCGACCCCGCGCACGGGCTCACCCAGAATCAGATGAGCACCGCACTCGGCAACGGCGTCCTCCCGCTCCAAGCGAAGTTTGCTCTCGCTGAGTTGGAACTCCAGACGCAACCAAGCTGAGATGGGCAGGCCGGTGATTGTAAGGTCCGCACCTCTGCTCGCCGAATTGCGACCGCCACCGATCTCGTCTCTTGCGTAATCGGTTCTACGAATCGGTGAAGAATCGTTCGAGCGTAGAAGCGATCCGTCGGGGGCTGCCTCCGTTCGCGGCCGATAGGTGGCCTACGCCGTCCAGTTCTACGCGGCGCGCGTGTGGCAATTTGTTCTCCAGGTGAGTGAGGGCTGCAGTGAGCGATTCGGCCGCGCGATCGCCGCTGATCAGCAGTGTTCTCGTGCGCACTGTGGACAGGTGAGTGAGTAGGTCTCGGCCTTCACGGACGATGCGCGCGTCCTGGCGAAAGGTGGGCAGCAGCCGTGCGAGTGGTTCGCGGCCGGCTCCGCGGCCCCAGCGGAGGGCGATCCTCGCGGTGAGGTTCAGCAGCGCATGTGGTGCGAGCCGGACGGCCCAGTGGTCTCCGATGACTTCGATCATGCGAGTGAGCGCGGCTGTGTTGTCGCCCGATTCGAGCAGCTGCGCCACGTCGTCGGTCCAGTCGAACTCGTCTTGATGACCAGGCGTGGCGAGGGGCGGTTCGTAGAGCGCGAGGGCGCGGACGATGTTCGGGTCGAGCTGCGCGGCTCTCAGGGCGATGAGCGCGCCGCTGGAGAGGCCGAACAGGTGGTGTGCGTTCATGGCCTTGGCGACGGCGACCACATCTTCAGCTTCAGCATCGATGCCCTCTGCGGGTGCGATGTCTGAGCTGGAGCCGCGTCCGCGCCGGTCGATCACGATGGTGGTGAACGTTGCCGCGAGGTATGTGGCGAGCCGGTCGAAGTCTGCGGCGGTCTGCATGCCTCCGGGGATGAGGATGACGCCTGGCCCATGTCCTCGCACCCGGACGGAGACCGGCATGGTGCCACGCTCGAGGACGAAGTCCGTCCAATCGCGACGATCCAGCCTGCTCCAGAACCTGCGGGAGGTCGATGCCGGGACCTGTGGCATCTCCCACTGTTGTAGGCGGGCCATTGCGTCGGCCATCAAGCGGGATGGCGCGGCACGGAGCCCCGCATCCCGGATACGGACCGCAAGCGGGCTGGCGGCCTGTGCGATGCGCCCGGTGAGGCGCGATTGACGCCAGAGCCCGTGGGTGCGCGCCCGACGGAGGCGGTCATACTCCTCCAAGATCCGGTC
Organism: Janibacter sp.; assembly: GCA_030453295.1. Classification (GTDB taxonomy): domain Bacteria; phylum Actinomycetota; class Actinomycetes; order Actinomycetales; family Dermatophilaceae; genus Janibacter. The sequence goes on along the minus strand of JAKDKQ010000082.1, from coordinate 6,049 downwards.
GAGGTCGTGCACTGCGGCATCGCGCAGGAGCAGCACGAGGGTGGCGGCGTCCTCGATGGCCTGCCCGGCCCCTTGGCCGAGGTCGGGGGTCATCGCGTGGGCGGCGTCGCCGAGCAGCACGCCCCGGCCTCGAACGAAGGTGCTCGGGAAGCTGGCGAGGTCGTAGATGTCGTGCCGGAGGATGTGTTGTGGCGGGGTCGCGTCGATGAGTTCAAGGATCGGGGCGTGCCAGGAGCCGAAGTGGCGGCGGAGTGACTCAGCGGGGTCGGTGTCGGTTCCGCCGGGCGAGATGTTGCGGGTCGCGAACCAGTACACGCGGTCGTCGGGCAGCGGCACGATCCCGAAGCGCGCACCTCGCCCCCAGGTCTCGCCCGCTTCGTCGGAGAGGTGGCCGGTGGAGGAGGTGACGCCGCGCGAGGCGGTGTATCCGGCGTAGCGGAGGCCGGGGTCAAGCCCCCATCGTGCGCGGGCCTCACCGCGAATGCCGTCTGCAGCGACCACCAGGTCGAACTGCTCCTCGTTGCGGTTGACAGTCACGATCGGTGCCCCGTCTTCCGACACGCGTGCGGCCTCGCCGAGGCGGAGGGTTCCGGGTGCAAGGCGGGTGACGAGTGCTTGGTGCAGGTCGCTGCGGTGCAGGCTCCGCACGCCCGGAGCGTCGGATGGGGGCAGGGCGACCAGCCACCGGCCGGAGGGCTGTCGCTGGCCTGAGCGCAGTCTCCCCACGGCGGTGCTGCTCACCTCGCGCACCAGGTCTCCGAGCTCGATCGCATCCAAGGCCGCGAACGCATTCCCGAACAGCGTGAGCCCTGTCCCCACCGCGCCGGCGTCGGCACGGCGCTCATAGACGGTCACGGTGTGCCCGTCGGATTGCAGGGCGACGGCGGCGGTCAGCCCGCCGATCCCTCCTCCGATGATCCCGATGCGCATCAGCGCTCCTGTCCGGCCTCTGCGCCTTCTCGTCGTTGCTCGGTGTCAGACTCGGCCGGGGCTTCGAGCACTTGGGTGATGTCGGTGATCGCGCTGAGGAACGCGTGGGCCTGCTCCGGTGACCATCGCTCGAAGACCGCGCGGAGCCGGCCGATGTTGTCGCCGTAGAGGGCGTTGAATCGGTCGATGCTGGTGGCGTGGATACGGATCGAACGGCGGTCGGTGGCATCGTGTTGTCGCTCGATCCAGCCGTCTCGTTCGAGCCGGGTGAGGATCCCGGTCATCGTCGCGAGCCGGGTGTGGGTGCGTCGTGCCAGTACGGTCGGTGTCTGCGGTCCTTCCCGGTTGAGGACTTCGAGCACCGTCAGGTCGGTGTCCTTGATGCCCGCGGTCTCGGCGACCGTCCGGTCGTAGCTGGCGAGGTCGGTGCGGAGACGGCGCAGTGCGAGCAGCAACAGTTCCGCGGACGGTGCGGTCATGCGTGGACCCTCCGAGCGAACAGCGGGAACGGGGTAATGCCGACCTCGTGCAGTTGCCCACGGACTACTCGGTAGAAGCTCGGGCGAGTGAGCTGGCCGGCAAGGAACGGCACGACCTTCCCGGGCAGCCGTGCATAGTTCATGATGAGGAACGGCGACTCGCCGGTGTACTCCAGCAGGGTCGAGTTGTCGACGCCGAGCTTGTCCGCGTACCAGGTCGACACCGACTTCCACGCCTCCACCGCGATCGAAGGGGTCGCGGTTCCCGTGAAGTGATTCAGCAGGATCTCCCCGTCCTCCGCCTCGGTATCCCCGAAGAGCCCGGCGTTGCGCGCCATCAGCGCGTGCACGGGTTCCGGGAAGCCGAGTTCCCGCGTCCTCGCGACGATCTCGGAGTGCAGCGGCTCCTCGGACCGGACGAGCAGCGCGAGGTCGTACTCCGGACAGCCCTTAATCGGCGGGATCACCGTGACCTCCAGCGCGTGCGCGGTATCGACCCCGGACTGCACGGCGAGCCGGGCGGCGAGTTGCACCAGCCGGTGCCGGTAGTCGCCCCTGCGGCCACTTGCACGCACGAACGGGCCGGACCGTCGCAGATCGATGTTCCAGGCCAGGTGAGTGAACCAACCGCTCAACGGCTCCTTGAAGTCCATGATGCCCCTTCTCTCAGTTACTACGATACTCGTATTATACGCAACTCGTAGCAGTTGGGAAGCCCGCACCTACGTGACGAGCGCCGCATCGTCACCCGTTGTCAAAGGTGAGAGAGCGAGTTGTGCGGACTCTCGGCACGATCGCACTACATCCGATGATCGTGAGCATGATGCCGAGGGCGGACTGCCAGGCGCGGCGCGGCGCAGGCTCCCTGGCGGCAGGACACAGAACCTGCTCCAACGTGACGGTGAGGGCGTAGGAGGTGAGGAGGACGACCGGGATGGTGATGACGACGCCGAGCGGAAGGCTCGCGACCTTCGGGGCCGCCTGACCCCACGATGTGCCCTCTGGCAGGAAGGGCATACCTGACAGGGCAACATTGTGCAGTGCAAAGAGCAGGTAGCTCGCTCCGGCGATCGCGACCATCCGTACGGCCCGCCCTCCGTTGCGGATCCTAGGGATCGCCATCATCGCCAGCGCGGCGGCGGCTGGCGAGAGGATGGCGAACGCCACCTGCATCACGACGCCGGGGAAGAGGCCCTCGAAGTACGTCGCCAGCCCGCCGAGGAACACCCCCTCGAATGCGGCGACGGCGAGAATCCATACCAGCCGATGGGGCGCACGTCGCATCAACCACACAGCAGCAACGACCCCCGCCCCTCCGAGGATCCACGGAGCGAAAGTGACCTCGCGCGGCTCCCCGGCCGTCACAGCGGGCATCGCCGCCCAGCCGATCCCAGCGAGAGCACCCAGATGCAGCACGACGAGCAACGCCAGCGCCGCCCACAAGACCCGGGTGGCAGACGGGCCTCTCATGACGGGAACGGCGATACCTGTCACACGAGGACCGCGATCGTGGCGTTCGCGAGGGTCAACAAGCCGACCGACCAGAATAACGGGGCCGGATCCGGCTTGTCTCGGCGTTGCCGGGCCGCGCCGATGCCGAGCAGTGCGCCGATGATCAGCAGCACGATCAGCTTGATGCCGATCTTCATGTAGTTCGGGTCGCCGCTGAGTCCCCACGGCGCAGCAAGGGCAAGCCCTGACGCGAGCGCCACCGCCATACCCCAGTGCATCAGCGGGGCCATCCTGTCACGTCGGCTCAGAGCCTCCACAGCCCACGCGCCGAATAGCAACGCGAACCCTGCCAGATGCAGGACGATCACGATTCCACGAAGAGTCTCCACGGCTCCTTCTTCCTTCCGGTAGTGCGGGTCAGTTGGCGACGTAGACGTGCGAACGGCCGAAGTCGTCGCGCTCGGCGATGTCCAGCAGCGCGGTCGCCATGTCGGGTGCGGTGATCGCCCACCCGCGCCTGAGCGGCCCGTTCTTGCTCAGTCGATAGCGGCCTTTCGCGATGGCGGGCTGGATGCGCGGGGCGCGGATCGCAGTCCACTGCAGATCGCTCTCCCAGAGCACGACATCCATGCGGCGCATGTCGTCATACGTCGCACCCAAGAACCGTTGCAGCAGTGGCAGCACGATCCACAACTTCAACGGACCCTGATGCGCCCAATGCTCCGCGACCTCGGAGGAGATCACCACGAGGCGCTCGACCCCGTGAGCCTGCATGGCCGCGACGAGGTTCTTGGTTCCCGCCGAGTACAGCGTCGTCGGCGTCTTCGATGCTCCGATTCCCACTGTGCTCACCACCGCATCGACGCCCGCCAGGAGGGGTTCGATCGTCTCCGCGTCGAGGATGTCTGCCTTCGCCTTCGCCAAGCGAGGATGCTCGACCTCCAGGGCCGCCGGGTTGCGGGCGATCGCGACCACCTCATGGCCCCGCCCGAGCGCCTGCTCCACAACGTGCCCGCCGACGGTGCCCGTCGCACCCGGTACCAAGATCCTCACAGCTCTCCTTCTGCCCACAGCAAACTAGTACACATCCGGTATAGTACCTGATAGGAAGCAACAGAGTCTGGGATGGAGTAGAGACTGATGGCAGATGAGCCGGTGGCGCAGGTGCGCGCAGCGATGCAGCGGCACCTGGTGCACGCGATCCTCGACAACGACCACGTCGCCCGCGCACACGGCCTGCAGGTGACCGATCTCCAGACCCTGCATCTGATGGTGCTCCGCGATGACGTCCGCACCCCGCGACAGATCAGCACCACCACGGGCATGCCCGCGAGCAGCGTCACCAAGCTCGTCGACCGACTCGAAGCCGCCGGATACATCAAGCGCACGCCAGACCCCACCGATCGGCGCAGGACATTGCTGGAACTCGTTCCCGGGGCCATTGAACCGCTCAGGACCTTCTATGTCCGTGCGGATCAGGCGTTCGACGGATTGAGTAAGAAGTTCAGCGCGAGCGAACTCGAAGTCGTCGCGCGGTACCTGGACGCGGTCAGCGATCTATATGCCCAGGATGGCTCCCTTCGGAATTGATCGCGTCCGTCATTGCAGGCTCCGAACCCGTCCACGAGGTTGGTGGACCGGGTGGAAGGGGCCGGAGCACTCGCCCTGCCCAATCCGCCGGCCGACGCGTACGGATAGAGCCGGCGGCCCATTTCCCGCGGTCCCGTCGAGGCGACTGGTATGAACTCGAGGACATTCGAGCCGCTGATCGCCCGGACCCGCACGATCCATCGCCCGGTCGGCCCGGTCGCGTACGACTGCGTGAAGCTCATCATCGTCCGCTCGGGGTCGGCGATCCTGTACAGCGAGTTTGGGCAAAGACCCGCGACCGTCGGTGATGTGATCCTGCTTGGCGCGAATGTGTTGTGCGGGTCGGAGCCGGAAGGCCATGTCACGGTCACGACGATCTACGCCGACACCGACTTCCTGCTGGATCAACTGTTCTGGCAGCACGCCGACGTGCTCCACGATCGTCTCGACGCGCAGGGGTTCGCCGACACGATCTACACCGACCCCGCGCAGGTGCTGCATCTGGGTGAGGATCGTGCCGGGTTGTTGATGCCATGGCTGGACGAGATGGTCGCCCTCAGCGTCGAGGGTGCTTACCGGGAGCGGTTTCACCGCATGCAAGCGCTGTGGTTCTCGGTGATTGATCAGGTCACCCCGTTCATCCGGATCACCCCGTACCGCATCTCACCTCAGCAGCGGGCGCGGATCAGGCCGACGCTGCCGCGGGATCGCCGGTTCGCGCCGCTGCGGGCCGAGGCGCGTCTGGTGCACGACGCGCTGCACTCCGACATCGCCCGTTCCTGGGCGCTGCCCGAGCTGGCGTCGATGGCGCATCTGTCGGTGAAGCAGCTTTCGCGAGTGTTCACTGATGCCTATGGGAAGACGCCGGCGGCGTATCTGACGATGCTGCGAGTGCAGGAGATGGCGCGCCTGTTGCGGGAGACCGACCTGCCGGTAGCCACCGCCGGACGTCGGGTCGGATGGGGGTCGCGGAACCAAGCGACGAAGGCTTTTCGCGAAGGGGTGGGCATCACGCCGAGCCGGTACCGCGCGATGGGTGCCGCCGGTGTTGCCTCGCCCATCATTGAGACTTCCGCGACCACCTAAACGACACCATCGCCAGCCGCCAGCCCTGAGACGTACAGAGGGCTGGTAGTCCGGTATGTCCTACGTCAGGCACGACCACAAGTTGTCCTGGCGGCCAACCTACCGATCCTGTAGTTCGCTGACCGTCTCGACTCGCCGGAAGTGCCTGGCTCACCTCGCAGGTACCGGGCCAACCACCGCCCCTGGTGGCTGGCCCGCCGGGAGGAGGCCAGACCATGGCGACGAGGGAAGAAAGCCGCCAGAAGCGGGAAGAGAAGCTCGACGAGCTCCACGAGAAGCTCACCGGCGCGGTCGAGCAGCTCGTCACGGGTGAGGACTGGGCCGATGCGTTGCGTTTCGCCGCCCGGTTCCGCTCCCGCTCCTTGGCGAACTCGCGCTCGATCTCGCGCGACATCTTCCGTATCGCCTGCTTGTTGATCTTGAACCCGTTCGCCATCCTGCACCGCTTCCATATCGCCGACTGTCACCCTCTAGGATCTCACGCGAGCCTCACCAGCTCGCCGAGGACGCTC
>JAKDKQ010000081.1 GCA_030453295.1 Janibacter sp. | reverse complement strand
CTAGTGCAGCTGGCCGGCGTCCTCGAGGGAGCCCGCGTCGTGCTTCATCTTGTCGTCCATGCCGGCTGCCTTGAGGTCCTTGCGCAGCTCCTTGGGCAGGGAGAACAGGAGGCTCTCCTCGGCGGCGACGATCGGCTGCGGGTCGCCATAACCGCGCTCGGCGAGGAAGTCGAGGACACCGCGCACGAGGATCTCGGGCACCGATGCGCCGGAGGTGACCCCGACGGTCTGCACGCCCTCGAGCCAGGCCTCGTCGATCTCCTCGGCGTAGTCGACGAGATGCCCGTCGCGGGAGCCGTGCTCGACAGCGACCTCGACCAGGCGCACCGAGTTGGACGAGTTGCGCGAGCCCACGACGAGCATCAGGTCGCAGTCCTTGGCCATCTCCTTGACGGCCAGCTGGCGGTTCTGCGTGGCGTAGCAGATGTCGTCGCTCGGGGGGTTCTGCAGCTTGGGGAACTTCTCCCGCAGGCGGCGCACCGTCTCCATCGTCTCGTCGACGGACAGCGTGGTCTGCGAGAGCCACACGACCTTGTCGGGGTCGCGGACCTCGACATTGGCGACATCGTCCGGGCCCTCGACGAGGGTGATGTGCTCGGGCGCCTCGCCGGAGGTGCCGACGACCTCCTCGTGACCCTCGTGGCCGATGAGCAGGATGTCGAAGTCGTCGTCGGCGAACCGCACCGCCTCACGGTGCACCTTGGTGACCAACGGGCAGGTCGCGTCGATCGTCTTGAGGCTGAGGGCCTTGGCCTCCTCGTGGACGACGGGGGCGACGCCGTGTGCGGAAAAGACGACGGTCGCGCCCTCGGGCACCTCGTCGGTCTCCTCGACGAAGATCGCGCCCATCCCCTCGAGCGTCGTCACGACGTGCTTGTTGTGGACGATCTCCTTGCGCACGTACACCGGCGGGCCGTAGAGCTCGAGGGCCTTCTCGACGGTGACGACGGCTCGGTCCACCCCTGCGCAGTAGCCGCGGGGGGCCGCGAGCAGGACGCGCTTGGCGCCCTGCTGGGCGTCGGAGTCGGCGGACGGGGTCGTTGTGGTGCTCATGCCCCAATCGTAGGCGAGCAGCCTGTGCAGGCCCTGACCCCCGTGCAGCACGCCGCCGAGGCCGTGTCAATGGGCAGTTCTCACCGCTGTCCCCCGCCCGTCCCGGCCGGGAGACTCAACTGAGCTCCCGACACCGATGTCGGGAGCCTGGGGAGAGGCCATCATGCACCAGCCAGAGCACACGACCATGCGGACCGGGGTGGGGCTGCTCGCCGCCCTCGCCCTGGTCCTTGCCTACGTCATCTCCGTCGCGCCATCGGCGGATGCCGCGACGCAGCACTGCACCGACCACACGACCGCCACCAAGATCGAGGTCGACGACGACTTCGTCAACCCGACGACGGTCAGCGTCACGGACACCCGGACGGGCGACATGATGGACGTCCTCGTCACCATCACCGGGGCGAGCTTCTCCCTCGAGAGCGGCGACCCGGACCTCACGCTGGACGACGCCACGTGGTGCATCAAGTCGGCGACGAAGGCCCACGACGGCACCGGGACGTCGGGCGTGAGCGGCAGCACCAACAAGAAGGGTGTCACCCAGGACATCTCGTACCTCGTGCTGGCCTCCGTGACGACGGTGGACCCGACGCCGGTGGCGGCGTGCAACACCGCGACCTCCTCTGGCGGCCAGGGTGTCACCACGACGGTCCACGAGCTCGGCACCGCTGGCCCCACGTCCTTCCTCTTCGAGTGGGAGACCCTCAACCAGCCTGACCAGCTCGAGGTCTTCTACGAGGGTGTGAAGATCCACGACACCGGCCTCGTCGGTGACAACATCAACGACGGCACTGGATCGGCCACGGTCACCGTCCCCGCCGGCACGAGCACCCAGGTGACGGTCACGGTCACCGGCCTCGAGGCAGGGACCGTCTGGGACTACGTCGTCAACTGCCCGGCAGGGACCGTCCCGGCCCCCTGACCGGCGCCACGTAGGAGGCACCCCCGACTCGCACCCAGTGAGTCGGGGGTGCCTCGTACGCTGATCCCATGACCTCGCCCCTGCCCGACAAGGCCGCGGACACCACCGCTGAGCAGCCGTGGCCGGTGCGGCTGCTCAGCATGAAGATCGCCGACTACGTCGACAAGATGTCGGTCACCTGGGTCGAGGGGCAGGTCGTCCAGCTCACCCGCCGTCCGGGGGCGCGCACCGCGTGGCTGACCCTGCGCGACCCCGACGTCGACATGTCGCTGTCCTGCATGGTCCGGGTCAATGCGCTGGACGCGATGGCCGCACCGCTCGGCGAGGGCGCCCGGGTCGTCGTGCAGGCCAAGCCGAGCTACTGGACCCAGCGCGGGTCGCTGTCGATGGACGTGCGCCAGATCCGCCCCGTCGGCGTCGGCGAGCTGCTGGCCCGCATCGAGTACCTCAAGCAGAACCTGCGCTCAGAGGGCCTCTTCGACGCCTCGCGCAAGCGGCCCCTTCCCTTCCTCCCCCGCCGGGTCGGGCTCGTCTGCGGTCGGGCCAGCGCGGCCGAGCGTGACGTCGTCGAAAACGCGCACCGGCGCTGGCCGGGCCTGCCCTTCGCCATCAAGCAGGTCGCCGTGCAGGGACCGACGGCCGTCACCGACGTGACCGCCGCCATCCGCGAGCTCGACGCGATGGACGACGTCGACGTCATCATCGTCACCCGGGGCGGTGGATCGGTGGAGGACCTGCTGCCCTTCAGCAACGAGACCATGGTGCGGGCCGTCGCCGAGGCCCGCACCCCCGTCGTCAGCGCGATCGGTCACGACGTCGACACCCCGATCCTCGACCTCGTCGCCGATGTGCGCGCCTCCACCCCCACCGATGCCGCCAAGCTCGTCTGCCCCGACGCTGCTGCCGAGCGCGCGGGGATTATCGACTCGCGTGCCCGGGCACGGACCGCGCTGGCCGCTCTCGTCGAGCGCGAGCGCCGCGGGCTCGTCCACCTGACGAGCCGGCCGGTGCTGGCCGACCGGACCGCCTTCGTCCGCGCCCAGCGCGAGGTCGTCGAGGCGCTGCGTCGCCGCGCCCACGGGCGGGTCGAGGCCCGGCTGCACCGCGAGCGCGACCGCATCGGGCACCTGCGCGCCCAGGCCCGGGTCCTCTCGCCCGCCTCGACCCTCGAGCGCGGCTACGCGATCGTCCAGCGCCCCGAGGGCGAGGTCATCGCCTCCCGGGAGGGGCTGGCCATCGAGGACCTGCTGCGGGTGACCGTGGCCGACGGCGACTTCGCGGTCCGCGTCACGGACTCCTGAGGGATCCGGGCCAGCGCCGAGCGCGGACCAGGTGGCACCGTGCCAACCCGGCGTACTGCCTACTTGTGACCGACGCTCCCTGAGGAGTTTGCGAAGCAAGCGTCTCGAAGGGGCACCCCGGGAGCTGCGAGAGCTGCGGACATCTACCTGCGGGTACGACGGGCACCTCCCCCTCTTCCGCGCACGACAAACCCGGATTGCCGGGCCTCATCCCGAGTCGTGGACGACAGGTGCACGTCGTACCCGCAGGTAGGTCGGCGCGGCGGGCGCCTGCTCCGAGCCCGGACCCGGAGCACGACGCACCTAGACTGGGCGGCATGTCAGATGAGCAGGAGCAGGCCGACGTCGCCGACCTCAGTTACGAGGAGGCGCGACAGGAGCTCATCGAGCTGGTCGCCCGCCTCGAGGGTGGCCAGGCCGGCCTCGAGGAGTCGATGCAGCTGTGGCAGCGGGGCGAGGCCCTCGCCGCGCACTGCGAGACCTGGCTCGACAAGGCCGAGGCGAGCCTCACGCCCGCCGCCGGGCCCGACACCCACGACGACTGAGGGCGGGGACCGGCACGTGCACCGCGTCGCAGCCGGCCTCCTCGTCGCGGACGGCCGGGTCCTGCTCGGCCACCGCCACCCCGAGCGGCAGAACTATCCCGACTGCTGGGACGCCGTCGGCGGCCACATCGAGACCGGTGAGTCGCCCGAGCAGGCGCTCGTGCGGGAGTGCCACGAGGAGATCGGTGTCGTCGTGACCCGGGCCCGGCTCGCGCTGACGACCCGCATCGACGATCTCGAGCTGCACGCCTTCGTCATCGAGGGCTGGCACGGCACACCGACCAACCTCGCCCCCGACGAGCACGACGACCTGCGCTGGTTCGGGCCCGACGAGCTCCCCGGCCTCCGGCTGGCCCACCCCGCGCTCGGCGACCTCGTCGCCGCCGCGCTCGCCTGACCTACCGTTGGTCTGCTGCTTGGGCTCAGCCGGGGTTGGCGCTCGAGCTGGCCTGGGGGACCTCGGCCGGGACCAGCCTGTCGGCGAACTCCTCCAGCTGTGCCCACGACCCCGTCCCGGTGACGAGCGTCGTCAGCTCCGTCGGGTCCTTGGGGACATTGACCAGGCTGCGCTGCACCTTGCCCTCGCGGTCGCGCTTGGCCCATACCCGGCCGTCGTCCGTCGTGACGGTGCCGACGCGGGCGCCGTTGTTGGTCTGGGTGTCGATCCACGGCTGGCCGGGGTCCAGGGCCTGCTGCACCGAGACGTACTCGCCGTCGGGGGTGGTGTACCCGGCGTTCCAGACCATGACATCGCCCTTGGAGCGCACATAACGCACATTGGTGGCGGCCCACCCGTCAGGCAGGCCCTCCGGGTAGGCGAAGGGCTGGCCCGCCTGCTCGGCCCGCACCACCGCGGTGCCCGGGACGTCGATGGACTGGGGGGTCGTGCTGTTGGGCCGGCCGGTCATGACGAAGAGCGCCAGCGTGATCGCGACGATGACGGCCATCGAGCGGCCGATGTTGGCAGCGCTGCCCTTGGCGTAGTGGCTCGCTCCGCGGGCAGGGACACCCTGCTGCGCCGCCAGCTCGGCGGGCGTCGGCTCACGGTCCGTGGCGGTGACGGGAGCGGTCTCGGCCTGATCGCCGGGGGCAGAACTCATGGATCACATGGTCGCACGCGCAGGTGGGTGCGACAGATAGGCTCTGGCGCGACGAGCACCACGCCACGCTAGGAGAGCCATGAGCCAGCCCCAGACCACCCCGAGCGCCGGGGTCATGCACCCCGACCGCAACCTCGCGATGGAGCTGGTCCGGGTCACCGAGGCCGCTGCCCTGGCCGGTGGTCGCTGGGTCGGACGAGGCGACAAGAACACCGCTGATGGTGCAGCCGTCGACGCGATGCGCTCGATGATCTCCAGCGTCCGGATGAACGGCACAGTCATCATCGGCGAGGGCGAGAAGGACGAGGCCCCGATGCTCTTCAACGGCGAAGAGGTCGGCGACGGGGAGGGCCCCGCCTGCGACGTGGCCGTCGACCCGATCGACGGCACGACGCTGACGGCCAAGGGGATGACCAACGCCGTCTCCGTCCTCGCCGTCGCGGACCGCGGCTCGATGTACGACCCGAGTGCCGTCTTCTACATGGACAAGCTCGTCACCGGCCCCGAGGCCGCCGACGTCGTCGACATCAGGCTGCCCGTCGCCGAAAACATCAAGCGCATCGCCAAGGCCAAGGACGAGCAGCCCGAGGACGTCACGGTCATGATGCTCGACCGCCCCCGGCACCACGACCTGGCCGAGGAGGTCCGCGCCGCGGGCGCTCGCATCCGCTTCATCTCCGACGGCGACGTCGCCGGCGCGATCATGGCTGCCCGACCGGGCACCGGCATCGACCTGCTCCTGGGCATCGGTGGCACCCCCGAGGGGATCATCACCGCGTGCGCGATCAAGTGCCTCGGCGGCGTCATCCAGGGTCGTCTCTGGCCCCGTGACGACGAGGAGCGCCAGCACGCCATCGACGAGGGCCACGACCTCGACCGCGTCCTGACCACCGACGACCTCGTGGCGACGGACAACTGCTATTTCGTCGCCACCGGCATCACCGACGGTGAGCTGCTGCGTGGCGTGCGCTACCGCGCCGGCGGCGCGACCACCGAGTCGCTCGTCATGCGCAGCAAGTCCGGGACCATCCGGGTCGTCGAGGCGCACCACAACCTGACCAAGGTCCAGCGACTCTTCTCCCAACCGAACGACTGAGTCCCATGCCCAGCCTGCGCCGCCGCTCCCCCGCCCCGGCTCCCACACTGGTCATCGGCGAGTCCCTCGTCGATGTCGTCGTGGGCCCGGGCGGGGACCGCGCGGAGCATGTCGGCGGGAGCCCGCTCAATGTCGCGGTCGGGCTGGCCCGCCTCGGGCACCCGGTCAGTCTGGCCACCCACTTCGCCTGCGACGGCCGCGGGGCCGTGATCGGGGAGCACCTGGCGGACGCCGGCGTCCTGCTCACTCCCGGCAGCGACAGCGCCGTCGACACCTCCACGGCCACCGCGACCCTGGACGCTGCAGGGTCCGCCTCGTACTCCTTCGACATCGTCTGGCGGGTACCGGCGATCCCCGACCTGCCGGGCCACCTGCACACGGGGTCGATCGGCGCCGTGATGCGCCCCGGCGGGGTCGACGTGCTGTCCGCCATGACCGGCGCCGCACGGGGCCACACCGTCTCGTACGACCCCAATGTGCGCCCGGACCTCTTCCCTGACCGCGAGCTCGCCGTCGCCGAGGTCGAGCGCCGCGTCGCCGTCAGTGATGTCGTCAAGGCCAGCGACGAGGACCTGCAGTGGCTGGCCGGACGCTCCCTCGACGACGACGAGCTGGCTGAGCAGCTGCGGTCCTGGTCCGCCCTCGGCCCCGTGCTGGTCGTGTGCACGCTCGGACCACGAGGAGCCCTGGCGATCCTCCCTTCGGGTCGGCTCATCGCCGTGCCGGGCCGCCGCGTCGAGGTGGTCGACACCGTCGGCGCGGGCGATGCCTTCATGTCCGGCCTGCTGTCCGGACTCCTCGACGCGGGGCTCCTCGGCGGCGGCGGCGCCAAGGCGCGCCTGCGCAAGTCTCGCGGCCGCGACCTGTCCACGGCGATCGAGCGGGGCATCGACGCGTCGGCCTTCACCGTCGCCCGGGCCGGCGCACAACCGCCGAGCCGCGCCGACCTCTAGGGCCGACGCGGCTCGACCGCCTGTCGAGATGCGTGCTCCGCACGCTCCTCAAGGAGCGGGGTTCACGCGCTCTGCGCTTCGCGCGAGCGGGCCCGCTCGAGCGCGCGCTGCCGGTCCTCCTCGGACTGACGGGCGATCTCCTCGGCCTTGGCATCGTCCCGGGTGAGGCAGTCGCCGGACTCCGGGTCGAAGACATGCATGAGGTCGGGGTCGAAGACGAAGTGCCCGTCATCGCCCTCACGTACCCGCGAGCGCGGGTCGAGGTTGACGACCATCAGGGTGCGCATGCCCTCGCCGTCGAGCTCCTTGTCGAGCTCGTCGAGCTTGTGCTTCACATCGCCCTCGACGGCGAAGGGGACATAGGCGTACTGCTCGTTGCCGAGCCACTCGGTCTGGTCCACCGGTGCGTCGAAGTGCACCCCGCCGCCCGGGACATCACCCAGGTCGGAGTCCTTGATGTGCTCCGGGCGGATCCCGACGATGAGCAGATTCTTCCCTCCGGCACGCTCGCGCACCTGCTGCGTCAACGGCACGCGACAGAAGGGCAGCACGAGCTCGTCCCCCTCGATCTCCGCCGGCAGGAAGTTCATCGGCGGGGTGCCGATGAAGCCCGCGACGAAGAGGTTGAGCGGCTGGTCGTAGAGCTCGCGGGGGCTGGCGCACTGCTGCAGCACCCCCTTCTTGAGCACGGAGACGCGGTCGCCCAGGGTGAGCGCCTCGGTCTGGTCGTGGGTGACGTAGATCGTCGTCGTCCCCAGCCGCCGCTGCATGCGCGCGATCTCGGTGCGCATCTGACCACGCAGCTTCGCGTCCAGGTTGGACAGCGGCTCGTCGAAGAGGAAGGCGTCGGCTTCGCGCACGATGGCCCGGCCCATGGCCACCCGCTGACGCTGGCCGCCGGAGAGGTTCGCCGGCTTGCGCTCGAGGTTCTCGTCCAGCTCCAGCATGGCGCTGGCAGTGCGCACCTTCTGGTCGATCTCCTCCTCGGTGTGCTTGCCCTTGGCCAGGCGAAGGGGGAAGGCGATGTTTTCGTAGACCGTCAGGTGCGGGTAGAGGGCGTAGTTCTGGAAGACCATCGACAGGTTGCGGTCTCTGGGTGACAGGTCGTTGACCCGCTCGCCGTCGATGAGCAGCTCGCCGCTCGTGATGTCCTCCAGCCCGACGACCATGCGCAGCAACGTCGACTTACCGCAGCCGGACGGACCGACGAAGATCATGAACTCGCCGTCCCGGATGTCCAGGCTCACGTCGTTGACCGCAGGGAAGCCGTCGCCGTACTTCTTGACGAGGTTGTTGAGGGTGATCTCAGCCATGGGATGTTCTCCAGTTCTTGAAAGGCGGGGGTCAGCCCTTGACGGCGCCCGAGGTCAGGCCGGCGACGATCCGGCGCTGGAAGATCAGCACGAGGATGACGACGGGGATGGTGACGACGACCGAGGCCGCCATGATCGCGCCGGTCGGCTGCTCGAACTGGCTGGCACCGGTGAAGAAGGCCAGGGCAGCGGGAACCGTCCGAGCCTGGTCGGAGGTCAGCGAGATCGCGAAGACGAAGTCGTTCCAGGCGGTGAAGAAGGTGATGATCGCCGTGGTGAAGACACCGGGGGTGGCCAGCGGGATGATCACCTTGCGGAAGGCCTGCCAGCT
>JAKDKQ010000462.1 GCA_030453295.1 Janibacter sp. | reverse complement strand
GTGTCGTTGAAGGGCGAGACGTAGAAGGCCTTGTCGGTGCGTGCCCGCCCGCTCTCGTCGACCTCGAGCAGGTACGCGTGCCGCTCGCCGTAGGTGTTGTGCACCTCGAAGACGCAGGCCCGCAGGCGCCCGTCCGGCGCGAGGCACCAGTAGACGGTCAGCGGGTCGAAGACGTGGCCCAGGACCCGCGCGTTGGCGAGCATGACGACCCGGTCGTCGGCAGCGAGCGTGATGTCCCGGTGGGCGAGGAATCGCGTCAGGTCACCGCGGATGCCGCCACCCTGCTCTCCCCCGTCGAGGTGATCGCGTGCGTCGATCCGGGTCAGTGCGCTCAGCGGCCACCGGTGCCGCGGCAGCTCGTCGACGTCGACGAGCCACTGGTACTGGCGGTTGCTGAAGGCGTGCTCGACCGGGGTGCGACGGGTGTGGCTGACGGTCCCGACGACGAGGCTGGGCAGGGTCGGCAGGTCCGTGAGGGTCGGCGAGATCGTCACCACGCCACCCCGAGCCGCTGCGCCGCCTCGACGCCCGAGCGGCAGCCGTCCTCGTGGAAGCCCCAGCCGAGGTGGGCTCCGGCGAAGGCGAGCCGGTCGCCGCCGGCTGTGCGCAGGCGGGCGGCTGCGGCGACGGCCTCCCGGGTGAAGACCGGGTGGGCGTAGTCCATCCGGGCGACCACGTCCCCGTCGTCGAAGGGGGTCGAGGAGTTGAGCGTGACGAGGAACTGGTCGCCGTCCTCGTCGAAGCCCTGCAGGCGGTTCATCCAGTAGCTGACCCGCGCCTCGCTCGCCCCGCCGCAGGTCTCGCTGCGGTAGTTCCACGAGGCCTTGGCCCGCTTCGCCCGGGGCAGGTGCGTCGTGTCGTGGTGCAGGACGGTCGCGTTGCGGGAGTAGCGGATCGTTGCGAGGTCCTCCTTCTCCTGCGGCGTCGCGTCAGCGAGCAGGCCGAGCGCCTGGTCGGCATGGGTGGCGATCACGACCTTGTCGAAGGGGGTGACCCCATCGGCGGTGCGCACGTCGACCCCGCCGGCATGGCGGGTCACGGACGTGACGGCGGCACTCGTACGGACGTCGGCCAGGCGCGCCGCCAAGGCGTCGACATAGGTCCTGGACCCGCCGACGACGGTGCGCCAGGTCGGGGACCCGGAGACGCTGAGCATGCCGTGGTGCTCGAGGAACGCGAAGAGGTGCCGGGCCGGGTAGTCGAGGGAGTCCTCGTCCCCGGACGACCACACGCACGACACGAGCGGCAGCGCGAAGTGGGCGATGAAGTACTGCGAGAACTTGCCGCGCTCGAGGAACTCACCCCACGTCGGGTCGTCCCCCTCGCGCTCGTCGGCGAGGACCGCCTTGGCGGCCCGGTGAAAGCGCGGGATCTCCAGCAGCATCCGCAGGAAGCGTGGGTCGGCGACCCGCCACGGCTGGGCGAGCACGGCGCCGATCCCGGCGCCGCCGGCCCATGACAGGCCGCAGCCGTCACAGGTGATCGACATGCTCATCTCGGTCGGACGCGTGGCCACGTCGAGCTCGCGGAAGAGGCGCAGCAGATGGGGGTAGGTGCGCTCGTTGTGCACGATGAAGCCGCTGTCGACGCGCACCTCACCGCCACCGCTCGTGGGGACGGTGTGGGTGTGGGCGTGGCCGCCGAGCCGGTCGTCGGCCTCGAAGAGGGTGACGTCGTGGGTCTGCGACAGGACATACGCCGCAGTCAAACCGGAGACGCCCGCGCCGATGACGGCGACGCTCGGGCGGTCGGGGTGGTGCTCGGTCACGACGGATGCTCCTGCTGGGAGAGGAAGGGGGGGCACGATGGGTTCGGAGCCGACCGCGCCAAAGGATTGTTCAACCTTTGTCCAAGACGCTAGAGTCACCTTGACCGCGCTGTCAAATGTTTGTTCAAGGATGTGCAGCCATGAAGATCACCCGAACCATCAACGTCGCCGATACCCCACCGTCGGCCGTCTACGCCTACCTC
>JAKDKQ010000080.1 GCA_030453295.1 Janibacter sp. | reverse complement strand
GCGAGCATGGCGCTGCAGCGCTTGCCGGCGTCCTTGCGGGCGGACTTGCCGGTCGCCTCGCCGGGCTCGGT
The DNA here is from genome assembly GCA_030453295.1 of Janibacter sp. GTDB lineage: Bacteria > Actinomycetota > Actinomycetes > Actinomycetales > Dermatophilaceae > Janibacter. The sequence continues at coordinate 8,583 of JAKDKQ010000080.1, read as the reverse complement.
GCACATCGGCAGGACGTCGACGGACAGGCGGGCGCCTCCGGCGAGGGAGCGCAGCTCGTCGAGCTTGGCGGCGAAGGGGGAGCCGCTGCCGGGTGAGTAGTAGGCGATCGCGTCGTCGATCCCGTCGGGGAAGAGGTCGGCCTTGGTGACGACGATGATCAGCCACACCGGCCGGTCGCGGCGCAGGGCCATCGACGCGATCCGGTGCGAGGTGATCGTCCAGTCCTCGAGCTCGGCGGCCAGCTGCTGCTCGCGAGTGGCCACAGCCGTGCCGGTCGTCCCAGCGGGGCGACGGGGGGTGGCGTGGCCGTTGGCGACGACGTGCAGGATCCCGTCGACCGGGTCGTCGTGGAAGACCTCGTCGAGGGCACCGAGCCGGGTCGCGGCGTTGTCGCCGGGGACGACGCGGAAGCGGAAGCCCTTGCCCTTGGCCGAGCGGCGGGTGCGCCGCTCCATCGTCGCCGAGCCCACCTCGACGGTGCTCTCGGCCGAGGTGCGGCGGGCCAGCCGGTCGGCCAGACGGGTCTTGCCGACCCCGGTCATGCCGGTGACGGCGACCGCTGGGAAGCGGCCGCGGAAGAGGTGGCTCAGCTGGTGGGGCGCGGTCGACAGCGCCGAGAGCGCGGTCCCCGCGAGGGTCGTGCCCACGGCGGTGCGGGTGGAGGGGGACAGGCGCGCCACGTCAGCCCAGCGCCTTCTTGACGTCGGCCAACGAGGGGTTGGTCGCGGAGGAGCCATCGGGGTAGAGCAGTGTCGGCACCGTCTGGTTGCCGCCGTTGATCGTCTCGACGAGCTCGGCAGTGCCGGGCGTGGTCTCGATGTTGATCTCGGTGTACCCGATGCCCTCGCGGTCGAGCTGTGACTTCAGCCGACGGCAGTAGCCGCACCACGTGGTGGAAAACATCGTGACCGTGCCGTCAGCGGGCAGGTCGAGGCCGGGGGGCAGGATCTCGCGCACGTTCACCCCTCCAGCCAACCACGACTTGGCCCCAAGTCCAGCACGCGGGCCTCCTCAGGCAGAGGCGAGTCCCCCTGCTCGACCCTCGCGGGCGGTCTCGCCCGGCGTCCTCCCAGATGCAGTCTCCACGTGGTCGAAGGGAACGGTGAGCAGTGATCCTGGGCCGCGAATGTGGAACCGGGTGCGGCCGCGTTTGATGACCACCCCGACGAAGCCCTCGTAGCGACCCGGGGTGAGGACCCGGACGCGGTCTCCGACCGAGACGAGATCGCCGGCCCCCTCGCGCTCCGCGGTGAAGAGGAGTCCGGCCAGCTGGCGTTGATAGGCAGGGGTCATCTGGGCGGGGACGCCGTGGTGCGTCCACGTGAAGAGGGCCTGGGCGCTGAAGGCCCGACTGCACTCGCGGCACGACGTGACCTGCGAGGGTCGACGGTGCCGGTCGATGGTGTGCCCGGCAGGGCAGGTGCCCACCCAGGCGCCCGGCACGCTCGGGGCGTCCTGTGGCAGGCAGCGCTCCGGCGAGGCCCCGACCCGACGGGCCATGGCCTGCCACCGCGGCCCGTGGCCGTGGCGGGGTCCGACGAGGGCGTGGGCGATCTCGTGCAGGACGGTGTCGCGGACCTGCTCCGGCGAGTGCAGCCGGGTGAGCGGCCCGCTCAGGCCGATCGTGCGCTCCGAGGTGCGGCAGACACCCGCGCGCTTCTTGGCGCGGTCGAAGACGAGCCGCCACTCCTCCAGTCCGTGCTCGTCCATGAGCGCCCGCGCCATGCGTCGCGCTTCTGCGATGTCCATGAGCAGGAGGTTAGGCGCAGAACCCGACATCCCCCCTTCGCCCCCGCGTGGGTGTGGAATACCCGCGACCGCCGTGGAGGTTGTGCATGACGTGCTCACCAAACTCTCTCTCCTCGACCTGGCCACCGTGGGCCCCGACCAGCCGATCAGCGAGGCGCTCGCCGAGACCGTCACCCTGGCCCAGCGCGCTGACGAGCTCGGCACCTTCGAGCGGCTGTGGTTCGCCGAGCACCACAACATGTCGCGCATCGCGTCCGCCGCGACCTCCGTGCTCATCGCCCACGTGGCCGCGCGCACCGAGCGCATCCGCGTCGGCTCCGGCGGAGTCATGCTGCCCAACCACTCCCCACTCGTGATCGCCGAGCAGTTCGGCACGCTCGCCGAGCTGCACCCCGACCGCATCGACCTCGGCCTCGGTCGTGCACCCGGCACCGACGGCGCGACGATGCGTGCGCTGCGGACCGACCCGCGGGCGTCGGAGTCCTTCCCCCAGGACGTCCGTGAGCTGCAGGGCTACCTCTCCGGCGAGACCCTCATCGACGAGATCCACGCCTACCCCGGCCGCGAGACCCGGGTCCCGCTCTACATCCTGGGTTCCTCCCTCTTCGGCGCGCAGCTGGCCGCGGCCTACGGGTTGCCGTATGCCTTCGCGAGCCACTTCGCGCCCGACGCGCTCCAGCAGGCCGTGCGGGTCTACCGCGAGCGCTTCACCCCCAGCGAGCAGCTGAGCAGCCCCTACGTCATCGCCGCGGCCAATGTTGTCGCCGCCGACGACTCCGCGACGGCCACCGCGATCGCCGACCAGGTGCTGCGCTCGCGCGTACGGATGCTCGCCGGACGGGTCGGCAGCGGCGCCCTCGACGACGACATGATCACCGCGCTCATGGACACCGCCGTCGGCGCCCAGGCCCGGCAGATGCTCACCCACACGATCGTCGGCGACACCGGGCAGGTGGCCGCGGGACTGACCGACTTCGCGGCGCTTGCCGATGCGGACGAGCTCATGCTCACCAACCCGGCGCCCGGCTTCGACGAGCGCGTGCGCACCCTCGAGATCCTCGCGTCGCTGCGCGAGGCGGGCTGACCCCCCTTCGGTCCTGACGAAGTCCGCACGTCTCCTGCCGCAACCTTGACGCCCCGGGGATGGAGTCGTGACGCGGTGCGCGCGTAGCGTCGACACCGTGCACGAGACCTGACCGAGCGGACCGCGAGGGGGTCCACCCGGTCACTGGTTCCCGAGTCTCCCCCCGGCTCGGAACCACCCCTGAGGGGATGCCCCCTCACGACGGATTTCCTCCCCGTCGTGAGGGGGCATCCTGCTGTCTCGGCCCGCTCGTCACCCGGCCGCCGGTCCACCGCAGACCGTGACCAAACCCATGCGAAATCTGACCTGAAGCCGGGTGGAGTGCGGGCCGCGACGGTCATAGATTCCCCACACCCGCACGGCGCGACCGCGCCGCGGGACCTCACGAAGGGTGAATCGCATGAAGCGTGCAGCAACCGTCCTGACTCTGGCCGCCACCGTCTCGCTGGGGGCCGCCAGCGTCGGGTACGCGGGGGTGACCGAGGAGCCGACCTACCAGGACTTCAAGGCACAGACCCTCCAGGACGCCGATCGTCAGTACATCGTCAACGGCGACATCCCCGTGTCGGGGGAGCAGCAGCTGCGGGAGTTCTACCAGGGGATGGTCGACCCCGGTCACGACAACCAGCTCGTCGTGAACACGGTCTACGGCAAGGACGACGTCTGGACCGCGAGCCAGGCCAAGAACCTCACCTACTGCGTGAGCACCAAGTTCGGCTCCGACCACGACGCGGTGCGTGACGCGATGGCCAGTGGGGCGGCTCAGTGGGAGGCGGCCAGCTCCGGCGTCGACTTCACGTACGTCGCCAGCCAGGACGGCAAGTGCACGACGCGCAACAAGGACGTCGTCTTCTCCGTCGAGCCGACGCGGACGACGAGCTACATCGCGCGGGCCTTCTTCCCCAGCACCAGCAAGCGCAGCCGCAACGTGCTCGTCAGCACCAGCCAGCTCTTCAACGCCGGCTCGTGGACCCCGAGCAACATCTTGGCCCACGAGCTCGGCCACGCACTCGGCTTCCGCCACGAGCACACGCGCCCGGAGGCAGGGACCTGCTTCGAGGACAACAACTGGCGTCCGCTGACGCCCTACGACTCGGCGTCGATCATGCACTACCCGCAGTGCAACGGCACGAGCGACAACCTGAGCATGACCTCCGCAGACCGTGAGGGGATCCGCTCGGTCTACGGGTCCTGAGTCCTCGGACTCTCGAGCCCACCCCTGCCGGGGCGCCCCCTTCGCCTGGAAGCCTCGCCGGGCGAAGGGGGTGTCCTGTGTCCGCAGGCCGGCCGCAGGTCAGCCGCCGGTCAGTCGCCGGTCAGGTGGCCGGGAGCTCGCGGACCTCGATGAGCCCCGGCTCGCTGATCACCCCGACATCCCCTGTGCGGGCGAAGTCGGCGAAGATCTGGCGCAGCCGCCGGCCGGAGCGCTCGAAGTCGTCCGGGTCCAGGCCAGCCAGCAGGTCGGCGTCCTGCCAGCTCGCGAGCCTGCCCTGCAGCAGCGGCAGCTCGATGGTGTGCGCACCGGCATAGGGGTTGCCGGGGACACCCCAGGTGATGCGGTATCGCTGCCCCCGTCCGCCCGCGCGGTGGTGCCGATCGGCGAAGTCGAGGACTCCGCGACCGTAGATCCGCTCGGTCAGGGCGCGCCCGACCCGCCGGACGAAGGGAGCGACCCACGGGCTGAGCGCCCGGTCACCGAAGGCCTTGGCGACGAAGAGCGAGGCCTCGCGATCGGTGGACCCGATGAGGACGTCGACCCGCCGGGCGGCCTCGCTCCACGCCGCGTCGAGGTCCTCTTCGGCCGGCAGGGGGTGGTGGCCGTACTGCACACCGAAGGGCATCCCCGCGGCCAGGCCGTGGCGGGCGATCGAGGGCTCGACGGACGGCTGGGCGGCGAGGACGTCCTCGATGCTCGTCTCGTGGGTGAGGGTCTGCGCGACGCGCATCATCGCCTCGGTCATCGCGGACCGGCCGGGCATGACACCGATCGGTGGGCTCTGGATGATCGCTCGGCGAAAGAGGCCCTCGGTGCCCTGCGCGATCATCAGGTGCGCGATGGCGTCACCGCCCGCTGACTGACCGAAGAGGGTGATCTCGTCCGGGTCGCCGCCGAAGGCCGCGATGTTGGTGCGGACCCACCGCAGCGCCGCGATCTGGTCGAGGAGCCCGAGGTTGGCGGGCCGGGTCGAGCCGTCGCCGAGGTAGCCCAGCAGGCCGAGACGGTAGGTCACGCGCACGACGACCACCCGCTGCTCGACGACCAACGCGGCAGGGTCGTAGATCTCGAGGTCACCGGCGCCGGAGACATAGGAGCCGCCGTGGATCATCACCATGACCGGCAGCGACTCGTCAGCAGTGCTGTCGGCCGGCACGGTGACGGACAGCCGCAGGCAGTCCTCGTCGAAGGGGAGCTCGCCCGGGGTGAGCCCGAGGACCTCCTCGAGGAACTCGACCCGGGGCTGCGGGCAGGCCGGCGACATCCCGGTGGCGTCGATGCGATCCACGGGTGCCTCGGCCACGGGCGGCGCGAAACGCGCGGCCCTCGCGTAGCGGATCCCGCCGGCGCGCAGGACGCCGCCGTCGCGTCGACCGACGATCTCCCCGGCGGGCGTGGACCAGGCGGGGGGCTCCCCCTTCGTCATGGAGGCGCTGCGTGAGATGCGGGCTGGCGTCGTCATGTGGTCAGCGTGCCACGGTGGATGGGAGGTGAACGCCTCATGAGTGGAACCTCATCTCCGGCTCATGCTGGCCTCATCGACGGCTCCTAGGTTCCTCCACATCGAGGTCAGCCGCTGGGGCGGACCCGGATGTGAAAGGCACGCCACCATGAAGCGTCTTCTCCCCACCATCGCGGCCGCCGGCCTGCTCCTCACCGGCACGGTTGCGACCGCTCCCGGCGCGTCGGCTGCGGACCGCACCTGCCGCGGCACGATCGGCAAGGTCACCGTCGACAACGTCAATGTCCCGAAGGGGGCGACGTGCACCCTCGCGGGCACCCGGGTCAAGGGCAATGTCACGGTCCGCTCCGGGGCCATCCTCAAGGCCTCTCGCGTCAACGTCGATGGCAACATCCAGACGCAGGGTCACCGTTCGCTGTCCGTCAGCTACAGCGTCGTCGACGGCAACATCCAGGCCGAGAAGGGGGCCGGCACCCATGTCCGTCGCAACACCGTTGACGGGGACATCCAGATCTTCTCCAACAAACGGGGCGTGAAGAACATCTACGACAACCGCGTCGCAGGCAACCTCCAGTGCAAGAGCAACACCCCTGCCCCCCAGGGCGCGCGCAACACGGTCAAGGGCAACAAGGAAGGTCAGTGCCGGAAGTTCTGATCCCGGACTGACACACCTCGAGGACATGGCCCGCGGCCACGTCCTCGAGGCGTGTCCGGGGGCATGATGGGCAGATGGATGACATCGAGGCCTTCTGGCAGCGCGCGCAGCGGCATGCAGAGCTCGCGACGGTGAATTCGTACATGGGTGAGAACCCCCTGGCGCTCCTGCGCCCACCGGCCTGGGCCTTCGGGGCCACCCCGGAGCAGGCGGACGCGCTGCTCGCGCTCGTGCTCGACGGGACCAAGACCTCGACCTCGTCAGCGCTGTGGGACTACGAGGCCGAGGGCGAGGAGCTCCCGACCGAGGGCACCCTTGGCATCGTGACCGATGGGAGAGGCTCCCCGCGGGCTCTCGTCGTGACCAGCCGGGTGCGCACGCTGCCCTTCGACCAGGTGGACGCGGAGCACGCCAGCGCCGAAGGGGAGGGCGACCGTTCGCTGGCTTCCTGGCGGCGGGTGCACGAGGACTTCTTCACCGAGCACGCCAGCCACGATCGCGGCTTCGCGCGGGACATGCCCGTCGTCCTCGAGGACCTGCGGCTGATCTACTCCGAGCCGGCTGACCCGCCCCAGTAGCCCGACGACGACAGGGCGACCGGGTCAGACCCGGTGGCGCAACCCCGTGGCGCGCTGGGTGCGCCGGGTGACAGCCGCCCGGATCGCCTCGTGCGATCCCACGAGCGTGATCGACTCCTGGGCGCGGGTGATCGCCGTGTAGAGCAGCTCGCGGGTGAGCAGCCGGGAGTCGGCGTCGGGCAGGAGCACGGTGATCGACTGGGCCTGGCTGCCCTGGCTCTTGTGGATCGTCATCGCGTGCGCAGTGTCGACCTCACCGAGGGTGGACGCGGCGTGGACCTGTGGTGCTGACGGCTCACCGAAGACCCCGACGACCCGCCCGTCCTCGCGCAACGACATGACGCCGGTGTCGCCGTTGTAGAGCCCGAGGCCGCGGTCATTGGTCGTGACGAGCAGGGGACGCCCGAGGACCTGGCGCCCGGCGTAGTCGGTGGCCTCGCCGAGCCACCGCTCGACGCGGTCGTTCCACGGGCCGACCCCCCACGGGCCCTCGCGGTGGGCGCACAGCAGGCGATGCTCACCGAGGGCCTGCAAGGCGTCGGCGTGGCGTCCGCGGAGGGCGAGCTCGCGCAGCCGCTGGGCATGCTCCAGCAGCCGGGGCCGCAGGGCTTCGTCGGCACCGAGGACGTCGTCCACCGGCAGGTGCTCGACCGGTCCGCCCGGTGCGGCGGCATTGAGCAGCTCGATGACCCGGTCCGCGTGGCCGGCCCGGACGGCCTCGGCCAGCTCGCCGATCTCCTGGCCGAAGCGGTGCGAGGTGCTCAGCCGGACCACGGGTCCGCTCTCGCCGTAGCCCGCGACGAGGTCGGCGAGGACTGCGCCGGCCTCGACCGAGGCGAGCTGGTCGGGGTCGCCGACGAGCAGCAGCCGGGTCGTGGGGCGCAGGGCCTCGAGGAGGCGCGCCGTGAGCGTCAGGGAGAGCATCGACGCCTCGTCGATGATGACGATGTCGTGCGGAAGGGGGTTGCGCCGGTCCCGGCGGAACCGGTTGCCGCTGTCAGGGCGCCAGCCCAGCAGGCGGTGGATCGTGACCGCCTCGATGTCGCTGCCGAGCCGGTCGCGGTCCTGCGCCGGGAGGTCCGCGAGGGAGCCGAGGACCGACTCGCGCAGGCGTGCCGCGGCCTTGCCCGTCGGTGCAGCGAGGGCGATGCGTGGCCGGTGGCCGCTCACCTCGGCCTGCTCCAGCAGCAGGGTGAGCAGACCGGCGACGGTCGAGGTCTTGCCGGTACCCGGGCCACCCGCGAGGACCGTGGTCAGCTGCCCGGCGGCCGCGCGCACGGCTGCCTGTTGCTCGCTCCAGGACTCCCCGGGGAAGACGCGCTCGAGTCCCGCGTCGAGCATCCGCTCGTCGACACCGGGCTGCGGCCCTGCGGCCCGCCGGCCCAGGTCCTCAGCCACCTGGACCTCCTCGCGGTGGAATCGGTCGAGGTAGACGAGCTCGTGCTCGACGATCAGCACGCCTGCTTCGCCGAGGGCGCTCGCGCGCACCCGGTCGAGCCAGGCGTTGGTGGGTGGCAGCTCGAAGGGGGGGACCGCCTCGGGCCCATCCCCGTCGGTCCCGTCTCGACCGGCCTCGGCGAGCAGCTCACGAGCGTGCTCGGGGTCCAGGCTCGTCGAGCCCTCCCGTGCCGCGCGGACCGTGAGCGCGAGGGTGACCCTCACGAGCGGGTCGCTCTCGTCGACGAGCTCCGCGAGTCGAGCGGCGACGTGGACATCGGCAGCCTCGATCGCACCCGAGGCGTTGAGGTCCGCCAGCTCACCGGTCGCGGTGCGCGCCAGCCGCCGGTCGTAGCGGTCGAGGACGTCGGTCATCGCTGCTCCTCGGGTGTGGTGGTCGA
>JAKDKQ010000461.1 GCA_030453295.1 Janibacter sp. | reverse complement strand
GCCTGTCGTGGAGCGATGTCACGCCCGAGGCCACGCCGGCCATCCACTCCTTCGCGCAGAGTGCGGCCGTGTCCAACCTCAACGTGCGCTCCACCTACTTCACCTCCTGCCCCGCCGACGGGTGGCTCGGCCTCTCCGCGGGCACCCGCGCGGCCCAGCCGCGCGACGTGACCCGCGCGCAGCTGCGGGCTGACCCGAGGGCGCTGCCGCACTGCAGCCCCCTGCCGGACAGCGGCTCGTGGTCCGCGTCCGACATGGACCGGAGCTACTGGAGCGACCTGTCGGCGCAGGTGTCCGAGCAAGGGTTCGGTGCGCAGATCGGTCTCCTCGGCCAGTCGGTCAGGCGAGGCAGCGAATGCATCGCCGGTGAAGGGCCGGGCGCGTTGCTGGCGATGCCCGATGTCTCCGGGGACATCGAGACCGAGGACACCAGGAGCAACAATGGGTGTCGGGTCACCCTCGTCGGCGCGCCACCGGTCTCGGTGCCGGAGGAGGGCGATGTCCGTTCCCGCCAGGTGGCAGCGGTCGATGGCGTCGTCGACGATGTCCTCGCCTCGGTGGACTCCGACACCGTCGTCATCCTCGCCGGGCTCTCCGACGACGGCGGGCAGCCCGGCCTGCGGGCCCTCGCGATGGGCGGTGGCGGGATCCGTCCGGGGTGGCTCCACTCGGACTCGACGACGCGCGACGAGATGGCGCAGGTCGCCGACCTCACTCACACGGTGCTCACGACCGCGGGGATCACGCCGCCGGAGGCGCTCGCCGGCCGGCGACTCGTGCCGGTCGCCGACGACGCACCGGCGAGCGAGCGGCTGGCCTCCCTGGTCGACGACGACGCGCAGCTGCAAGCTGCGGACACGGTCATCCCGCCCTTCTTCCGCAGCTTCGGCATCGGGCTGGTCGGCCTCCTCGCGGCGGCGGCGCTCGTGGGTCGCTTCGGCCCCGCCCGCTGGCGCCCGGTACTGGTCCGGGGTGCCGGACTCGTCGGTCTCGCGGCGATGGCGATGCCCGCCTCGACCTACCTGGTCACCCTGACCCGCTGGTACGACGCGGCCACGCCCATGGCCGCCTTCGTCCTGCGACTGGCCGTCATCGATCTGGCCGTGCTCGCCCTGGCCCTCGCGGCCGTCTGGGCCGTCCTGCGGTGGACGCCGCTGCGTGTCCGTCCAGTAGGCCCGAGCGTCGCGCTGGTCAGCGTCGGGGTGGTGAGCGCCGTGACCTTCGCCCTGCTTGCCGGTGACCTGCTCCTCGGCAGCGGACGGATGACGATGCTGTCCGTCCTCGGGCTCCTCCCCTTGGACGGTGGGCGCTTCCACGGCTTCGGCAATGTCCCCTTCGCGATCTTCGTGGCGGCTGCCTTCCTGCTGATGACGGCCCTGGCCGACCCGCTTCTGGCGCAGGGCCGACGCCGCGGCGCCGTCTTCCTCGTGGTGCTCGTGGGCGTGGCGACCTTCGCCGTCGACGCCTGGCTGGGGGCCGATGGCGGCGGAGCGCTCGCGCTCATCCCGTCGGTCGGCTACCTCGTCCTCGCTGTCGCCGGGGTGCGCCTGACCTGGCCCAAGGTGCTGGGGATCGCGGTGGCCACGGGCGTCGGCTTCCTGGCGATGGCGGGTGCGGACTGGCTGCGTCCGGAGCAGGAGCGCACCCACCTGGGCCGCTTCTTCCAGAGCCTGCTCGACGGTGACGCCTGGGGCATCGTCGGACGCAAGCTGCAGACCAATGTCGATCTCCTGCTCGGGCCGGAGCGCGCCGCGCTCCTGGTGCCCGTGCTGCTGATTGCGCTCATCTGGGTGCTCGCCCGTCCGAGCAGCACTGTGGGGCAACGGCTGCAGCCGACCTTTGCGGCCTACCCGGCCCTGCGCGTCGGCCTGATCGGCCTGGTCATCGCGCTCACCGTCGGATTTTTGCTCAATGACTCCGGCACGGCCATCCCCGCCGCAGCCGCGCTCGTCCTCGGTCCGGCCCTGGTCGTCCTGTGGGTCGG
>JAKDKQ010000079.1 GCA_030453295.1 Janibacter sp. | reverse complement strand
CAGCACGACCTGCCGATCAAGATCGTGGTGCTCAACAACTCCTCGCTCAACTTCGTCGAGCTGGAGATGAAGGCCGCCGGCCTGCCCGGCTTCGGCACCGACCTGCACAACCCCGACTTCTCGCAGGTCGCCGAGGCCTGCGGCATCAAGGGCTTCCGGGTGACCGAGTCCGCTGACCTCGAAGGGAGCCTGCGCGAGGCCTTCGCGCACGACGGCCCCGCCCTCGTCGACGTCATCACCGAGCGCCAGGAGCTGACGATCCCGCCGGCCATCTCGGCGGAACAGGTCAAGGGCTTCACGCTCTATGCGCTGCGCACCGTCATGTCCGGCCGCGGCGACGAGCTGCTCGACCTGTCGCGGGTCAACCTGCGACAGATCTTCTGACAAGGAGTCCCATGCCCCGTCCCGACCTCCCGACCACCGGCCTCGCCGCCCTCCTGCTCGCCTCGGGCGTCATCCACCTCGTGCGCCCGCAGGTCTTCGAGCCGATCGTCCCGGCACCGCTGCGCCAGCACGACAGGACGCTCGTCAAGGCTTCCGGTGTCGCCGAGATCGCCTGTGCCACTGGACTGCTCGTCCCGGCCACTCGGCCGGTTGCCGGATGGGCGAGTGCCGCGCTGCTCGCTGGCGTCTTCCCCGCCAATGTCCAGATGAGCATCGACCACGGACGACGGGCGCAGCGCAAGCGCACTCCGCAGGCCGCCGGTGTCTTTGCCGGGACCCTCGCGAGGTTGCCCCTGCAGTGGCCCCTGCTGCGGGTCGCCCTCCGCGCCGCGCGCCGGGACTGAGGGAGATGGGCGTGCTGGAGTGGTCCCCGACGACGGAGGATGACCTCGACGCGCTCGTGCGTCTCGGCCAGGCCTGCCTCGAGCGTGACGGTGGGCTGCCGGACCTCGCCGACCGCGAGCACCTGCGGACGACCTTCGTCACCGACCTGGCGATCCGAGGACGTGATGAGCTGGGCGACGTCGTCGCGGCGGCAGCCATCGGCATCACCACCTCGGGCGGGCGCACGGCGACCGGGCTCGTCGACCCGAGCGCCATGGGGCAGGGGATCGGGCACGAGATCGCCGAGTGGGTCCTCGGGCACTCCATCGGCTCAGTGCGCTTCCTGCTGGACTCCGTGAGCCCGGAGGCAGAGTCCCTCTTTGCGGACCTGGGGCTCCACCGCGTCTTCGCGGAGACGGTGATGCGTCACACCCTGAAGCACATCCCCGTCGTGCGCCGGCCGGACGGCGTGGTCACCCTGCCCTTCACCGACGACACGTCGGAGGCCTTCCAGCGCGCCTACGCGGCGTCCTTCGGCGACCAGGCCGGCTACGACGCGGGCAGGTCGCGTGCCTGGGGCCGGTGGTTGCGCGAGCAGCGCGGCTTCCAGCCCGAGAACTCCCGGGTCGCGATGGACTCCAGCGGCCACGTCGCCGGCTTCGTCACGGTCTCGGACGGGTGGATCGAGGAGGTCGGTGTCGTCCCGCAGTGGCGTGGTCGGGGCCTGGGCGCGCACCTCGTCGCCCGGACCCTCACCGCGGTCTCCCGCGACGAGGCCGAGGCCGCGTGGCTCGCCGTCGGCTGCGACAACCCGGCGCGGGCGCTCTACGAGCGCCTCGGTTTCCGCAGTCGTGGGACTCGAGGTCTGTTCGAGCAACGTGCGCCGGGCTACGAGGGCTGACTCCCGTGCTTGGTCGGCGCCGGCCGGGAACTCCAGATGAAAATATAGCATTTGCTATAGTGTCCTCATGGTCTCGGAACTGGCCAAGGTGGCTCGTCGCACTGACGAGGTCACGGCACGGGCTCGCGCCCAACTCGTTCGCGCGGTCCGATCGGCTGCCGCGCAAGGTATGACACAGGCCCAGATCGCCGAGCAGATCGGCCGCAGCCAACCTGAGGTATCGCGGCTGTTGCGGTTTCATGGCACGTCCCCGTTGGGACTCAAGCTGCGCCGGAACGCCGACCGCATCAGGCAGGTCGTGACCGAAGCCGGCGGAACCCAGATCCGGGTGTTCGGTTCGGTTGCGACGGGACAGGACCGGCCCGACTCGGACGTGGATCTTCTGTTCGTGATGCAGAGGCCACTCAGCCTGATGCAGTTGGGCCGACTGGAGCAGCGGCTCACGGATCTGCTGGGCGTGTCGGTCGACCTGGTCCCCGATTCAGCCCTTCGGCCCGACGTGCGTGAGCGGGTTCTGTCCGAGGCGGTGGCATTGTGAGTCGATCAACTCCGGAGCTGTTGGGTGAGGCACTCTTCCACCTGGAACTGGCTTGCGAGTACGCCGAGGGCGAGAATCTGGACCAACTCGTCATCGACGCCATTTGCATGAGGCTCTCCGCCGGGATCGAGGGATTGGAGCGGCTCGACCCAGACGTGCGGACCCGCTTGTTCGCAGACAGCTGGCAGTTCATGTGGGGGATGCGCAACCGGATCGCTCACGGCTACCTGCTGGTGGACTCCGACATCGTGCGCCAGACGATCGAGATCGATCTGCCGGACATCGTTCGGATCATCAGGCACGAGCTTCCGGACGCCTGACGGCCACATCTGGCCGATAGCTCTGCAGGTCAATGGTGACTCGAGGCCAGCCCTGTGGGTCAGATCTGCTTCCTCGTGCCGCACGGGGCGCCCGCGGCTGCGACGATGTGGCAGTAGGCCCAGCCAGCGCACTTCGCCCAGGAGCAACGATGACCACGCCCACTGCCACCACCGCCGTCCCGGACGCCGTGATCGACGCCCTGCAGGGAGCCCGCCGGGTCCTCGTGCTCTCGGGCGCGGGGATGAGCGCTGAGTCCGGCGTGCCGACCTTCCGCGACGCCCAGACCGGGTTGTGGGAGGCCTTCGACCCCACCCAGCTGGCGACGCTCGAGGCCTTCCAGATGGACCCGCCCTTCGTCTGGGCCTGGTACGCGTGGCGGATGCAGCTCGTGCGCGCGGTCGACCCCAACGCGGGCCACGTCGCGCTGGCCGGGCTGGCCGGGCTGCGTGAGGTGACGATCTCGACGCAGAATGTCGACGACCTCCACGAGCGCGCCGGGTCGAGCGTCGCGGCGCACCTGCACGGCTCGCTCTTCGAGCCACGGTGCAGCGACTGCGACACCCCCTACGAAGCCGAGATCGAGCTGCCGCAGGAGCCGGTCGAGCGTCTCGACCCGCCCACCTGCCTGCAGTGCGAAGGGGACGTGCGTCCCGGTGTCGTGTGGTTCGGCGAGACCCTCCCCGAGCAGGCGGTCGACGTCACCGAGGCGGCCGTCGAGACCCTCGAGCCGGGCGACGTCGTCCTCGTCATCGGCACCTCCGGGCTGGTCTACCCGGCCGCGGGCTATCCGGCGATGGCCCGCGCCGAGGGTGCGACCGTCATCGAGATCAACCCGCACGAGAGCGAGATCTCCGACATGTGCCACCACGTGGTGCGCGAGCCGGCCGCCGAGGTACTGCCTGCGATCGTCTCTGCCCTGCGCTGAGTTGATGGCTGCCGTCGTGCTCGACTTGCCCTTCAGGGGGAGCTGGCGTACGCAGATGAGCCCGGCACGGCGGGTGCCGAGCCACGGTACGACGCTCTTCGGGACGAGCCACGCCATCGACTTCGTCAAGGTCGACGAGCGCGGACGCACGGCGCCGCGCGGCTGGCGCGCGGCGCTCGCGACCGAGCCGCCGGAGCACTTCGTCGGCTTCGCAGCACCGGTCCTCGCGCCGATCGAGGGCACGGTCGCGGCCATGCACGACGGCGAGGACGACCACGAGGCGCGGCGCGCTCCCTTCGCCCTCGCGGTCTACGCGCTCACCCAGGCGGTCCGGGTCCGGCAGGGGTATGCGGCGATCGCCGGCAACCACGTCGTCATCGACATCGGGTGCGCCGTCGTCCTGCTGGCCCATCTGCGCCGCGGGTCCGTGCGAGTACGGGTGGGAGAGCGGGTTGTCGTGGGGCAGGTGCTCGGGGAGTGCGGCAACTCCGGCAACTCGACCGAGCCCCATGTGCACGTGCAGGTGAGCGACTCGGCCGACTGGGACCGAGCGCAGGGTGTGCCGTTGGCCTTCCGGCTCGACGACGGTGTGCGGGTGCCTGACGAGGGCGAGGTCGTCACCGCGCGGTAGCGCTGCCGGGCTCTCACACCCGGTGGGCCACGGGCTCTGGCAGCGGCTCGGGCTCGGGGAGCGCGGTCGGCCGATGACGGGAGGCCCACAGCACCCCACCGACGACGAGCACCCCACCGGCGAGCTCGAGGGGGGCCGGGACCTCGCCCAGCGTCGCCCAGGCCAGCGCGAGCCCGGTGACCGGGACGAGCATGGAGAAGGGCGCGACCGTCCCCGACGGGTGCCGCGCCATCAACCAGGTCCAGATGCCCGAGCCGACGACCGTCGCGAGGATCGTCGTGTAGGCCAGCCCGAGCCAGGCCGGGATCGCTGCGGCCGTCAGCGAGTCGGAGAAGGCGGCGCCGATGCGCTCCGGCCCTTCGACGACGAACGAGAGCAGGAGCAGGGGGAGCGGCGGGACGACCGTCATCCACATCGTCAGGTGCAGTGGCTTGGGTGCGGCGGCCCGGCGGGCCGCGAGGTTGCCGAAGGCCCAGCCCAGACCTGCGAGCAGCGTCAGGACGAAGGGGAGGAGCCCGGCCTCCGCGGACAGCCGCTGGGAGCCGACGACCGCCATGCCCAGGGCCGCGACGCCCACGCCGGTGGCGGCGCGGCCCGAGAGGCGCTCGCCGAGGAGGACGGCCCCGAGGACGACGGTGAAGGGGGCCGAGCTCTGCAGCACGAGCGAGGCGAGGCCGGTCGGCATGCCGATGTCCATCGCGAGGTAGAGGAAGGCGAACTGCAGGATGCCGAAGCCGATGCCGTAGCCGACGAGCCAGCGCGTGGGGACCTGTGGGCGGGGGACGAGCAGCACCGTCGGGATGGCCAGCAGCAGGAAGCGCAGGGCCGAGCAGAGGAAGGGAGGGAAGATCGCGAGCGAGGCGTGGATGGCGATGAAGTTGGCGCCCCAGAGGACGGCGACGAGGACGGCGAGCAGGCGGTGGCGGATCGGCACCCCTCGATGGTGCGCCCAAAGACCGTGCAGGACAAGCGAATCATCCTGTGGTGACCCATTAGGGTTACTACATGGACATCCGCCACCTGGAGCTGTTGCGCGACCTGCGGGAGCGGGGCAGCCTGGCGGCGGTCGCCGCTGCGAACCACCGCACCCCGTCGGCGCTCTCCCAGCAGCTGCGCACCGCCCAGCGCGTGGCGGGTGTGCCGCTCGTCGAACCACACGGCCGGGGGCTGCGGCTGACCGAGGCCGGCGAGCTGCTTGCCGACGGCGCTGACGACGTGGCCGCAGCCCTCGCGCGGGTGGCCGCCCGGCTCGAGGAGCACCGGGGCGAGCCGGTCGGGACCGTGCGGATCGCGGGGCTGCCGAGCGGACTGACCGCGCTGCTGCCCGGGGCCATGACCCTGCTCGCCGACGGCCACGTCTCCCTCGAGATCGACGACCTGGATCTCGCCGAGCACGACTACGCGAGCGCAGCGGCCGACGCGGACATCGTCATCGCCCACTCCCTGACGAGCGAGGTGCCCGCCGGCAGCGAGGGCCTGCGCAGCACCGTCCTCACCCGTGAGCCGCTCGACGTGGCCGTGCCTCCCGACCACCCGCTGGCCGGCCGGGCGGAGCTGCGGCCGAGGGACGTCGTCGACGAGGACTGGATCTGCGTCCCCGAGCACTACCCCTTCGACACCGTGCTCCAGCGCATCGAGAGCGCCTGCGGGCGCGCGCTGCACCGGCGGCTGCGGATCCGCGACAACCACCTCGTCGCGGCGCTCGTCGCCTCGGGTGAGGGCATCGCGCTGCTGCCGCGGTGGACCACCCGCACGGCGGACGAGTTCGCGCTCGTCCCGCTGGTGGGTGTCCCTGCCTCCCGGTGGATCGTGGCGCTGTCCCGGCCGGACCGTGCCGAGCGTGCAGCGGTCGCCCTCGTGACCCGGCAGCTGGCCGTAGCGGGGGCGGCGCTGATGGGGGAGCGGATACGCTGAGGTGGCACATCCCCCTTCGCCTCACCAGGAGTCCCTTCCGTGGTCACACGCATGTCGTCCTTCTTCCTTCGCACCCTTCGCGAGGACCCGGCGGACGCCGAGCTGCCCGGCCACAAGCTCCTCGTGCGGGCCGGTTACGTCCGGCGTGCGGCGCCGGGTGTCTACACGTGGCTGCCGCTCGGGCTGAAGGTCCTGCGCAAGGTCGAGGCGATCGTGCGCGAGGAGATGGAGGCCATCGGCGGCCAGGAGCTCTCCTTCCCGGCGCTGCTGCCCAAGGAGCCCTACGAGGCCACCAACCGCTGGACCGAGTACGGCGACAACCTCTTCCGCCTGACCGACCGCAAGGGCACGCAGATGCTGCTCGGCCCGACGCACGAGGAGATGTTCTGCCTCGCGGTCAAGGACATGTACACGTCCTACAAGGACCTGCCGCTGACGCTCTTCCAGATCCAGAACAAGTACCGCGACGAGGCCCGGCCCCGCGCCGGTGTCCTGCGCGGGCGCGAGTTCATCATGAAGGACAGCTACTCCTTCGACATCGACGGGGCCGGCCTGCAGAAGGCCTATGACGCGCACCGCGATGCCTACATCAAGATCTTCGACCGCCTCGGCTTCGAGTACGTCATCGTCCACGCCGACTCCGGCGCGATGGGCGGCAGCGCGAGCGAGGAGTTCCTCGCCGTCAGCCCCAATGGCGAGGACACCTTCGTGCGTGACGCCTCGGGTTATGCCGCCAATGTCGAGGCCGTCGTGGTGCCGCAGGCACCGCCCGTCGAGGTCACCGCGGGACCCGCGCACGTCGAGGACACGCCCGACACCCCCACCATCGACACGCTCGTGGCCGCGCTCAACGCCAAGCACCCGCGTACCGACGGCCGTGCCTGGGCCGCCTCGGACACGCTGAAGAATGTCATCGTCATGCTGGTGCACCCCGCTGACGAGGAGCACGACGAGCCGTGGCGCGAGCCGCTGGCCATCGGTGTCCCCGGTGACCGTGAGGTCGACGCCAAGCGGCTCGAGGCGCAGGTCGCGCCGGCGGAGGTCGAGGGCTTCGAGGAGGCCGACTTCGCCAAGCACCCGACGCTCGCCAAGGGCTACATCGGCCCCGGTGTCCTCGGGTCGGAGCAGGCCAGCGGCATCCGGTACCTGCTCGACCCCTCCATCGCCGAGGGCAGCGCGTGGGTGACCGGTGCTGACGAGCACGGCCAGCACGTCATCGACCTGGTCCACGGTCGCGACTTCACCGCTGATGGCACCATCCAGGCCGCCGAGATCCGTGAGGGCGACCCGAGCCCCCAGGGCGAGGGCACGCTGACCTTGGCGCGCGGCGTCGAGATGGGTCACATCTTCCAGCTCGGCACCAAGTACGCCGAGGCGCTGGGGCTGAAGGTCCTGGACGAGAACGGCAAGCTCGTCACCGTGACCATGGGCTCGTACGGCGTCGGCGTGACGCGCGCAGTCGGGGTCATCGCCGAGGACAACCACGACGAGCAGGGCCTGATCTGGCCACGCGCGCTCGCCCCCTTCGACGTGCACGTGGTCGCCGCGGGCAAGAGCGAGGAGATCTTCGGAGCGGCCGAGGACCTGTCCGCCCAGCTCGAGGCGAAGGGCGTCGCCGTCCTCTACGACGACCGCGCCGGCAAGGTGAGCCCGGGCGTGAAGTTCAAGGACGCCGAGATCATCGGTGTGCCGACGATCCTCGTCGTCGGCAAGGGGCTGGCCGAGGGCGTCGTCGAGATCAAGGACCGGCGCACCGGTGAGCGTCGTGAGGTCCCGGTGGCCGAGGCCGTCGACGCCCTGCTCGGCGAGGTGCGGGGCCAGTCGTGAGTGTCGACGAGATGCGTCACCCGTTGACGGCCCACGAGCGGCCGCCGGCCGGTCCGGTGCAGGCCGTGGTCTTCGACTGGGGCGGCACGCTCACCCCGTGGCACACCATCGACCTCGGTCAGCAGTGGCGGGTCTTCGCCCGCGAGATCCATGGCATCCCGCTCGAGTCGCAGGAGGTGCCGCAGGAGGACCTCGACCGCGCCCAGGAGCTCGCTGACCGGATCCTTGCCGTGGAGGACCAGGCCTGGCGACGTGGTCGGGCGGAGGACCGCTCGAGCGCGCACCTCGACGAGATCCTGCGCGAGGCCGGTCTGGACCCGCGCGAGGACCGGCACCACGTGGCACTGGCGGCCTACCGCCGCTTCTGGGAGCCGCACACCCGGACCGATCCGCAGGTGCGTCCCCTCTGGGAGGGGCTGCGCGAGCGCGGGCTCAAGGTCGGCGTGCTGTCCAACACGATCTGGAGCGGCGACTACCACCGCGAGATCTTCGAGCGCGACGGCGTGCTCGACCTCATCGACGGGGACGCCTACTCCTCGGAGATCGGCGTGGTCAAACCGCACCGGGAGGCCTTCGAGGCGGTGGCCGCGCAGCTCGGTGTGCCGGTGACCAATGCCGTCTATGTCGGTGACCGCCTCTTCGAGGACGTGCTGGGCTCGCAGGAGGTCGGCATGCGCGCCATCTGGGTGCCGCACAGCGACATCCCCGCGGACCAGCAGGTCACGGTCGACGTGGAGCCCGACGGGGTGGCGACCCAGCTGCTCGACGTGCTCGACCTCGTCGACGGATGGCTCGAGGTCTGAGCGGGCCTCAGGAGCGCTGATCGCGCCGTCGGCGCCACCAGCCCACCGCATCCGTGCACCACAGGGCCCAGAGCACGAGGACGGGCTGGAAGAGCAGTCGCACCGCCCGGCTCGTGTCACTCGTCAG
>JAKDKQ010000460.1 GCA_030453295.1 Janibacter sp. | reverse complement strand
CAGGGACCGTCGAGCGCTCAGTCGAGTGCGTCGAGGGCCTGCCGCAGGTCGGCCCAGAGGTCGTCGACGTCCTCGACACCGACGGACAGCCGCACGAGGTTGACCGGCACGGCCTCCGGCTCGCCCGGCTGGCGCCGGCGCCGCTCGAGCTGCGACTCCACGCCGCCCAGGCTCGTCGACGGCGACCAGATGCGTGTCGTCGCCGTCAGGGCCTCGGCTGCTGCGGCACCGTCCCCGTCGCCGGAGACCTCCACGGAGACGATGGCTCCCCACCCGGGGTAACGCACCCGCGAGATGCGCGGGTGCGTGCCGAGCCGCTCGGCGAGGTCGGCGGCGTTGGCGCAGGCCCGCTCCAGGCGAAGGGAAAGGGTGCGCAGCCCGCGAAGCGCCAGCCAGGCCTCCATCGGACCGGCGATCGCCCCGGTGAGGGTGCGGTGGCGGGCCAGCCGGGTGTGCAGCTCTCGTCCGCTCTCGGTGTCGGCGGTGACCGTGAGACCGAGGATGACGTCGGAGTGCCCGGCGAGGTACTTGGTGGCCGAGTGCACGACGACGTCGACATCGTCCTCCAGCGGTCGCTGGAGCAGGGGAGTGGCGAAGGTGTTGTCGACGACGACCAGCGCGCCTGCCTCGTGCGCTGCAGCGGTCAGACCCGGGATGTCGGCGAGCTCCAGCAGCGGGTTGGAGGGTGACTCCAGCCAGAGCAGGTCGGCGCCGGGCAGGGCAGCGCTCACGGCGTCGCTGTCGGTGATGTCGACCCAACGCACCGTGACCCGGCCGTCTGCCTGGGCCTCGGTGAGGGAGACGACGACGCCGTTGTAGGCGGCCGCGGGCGCGACGACCGTCCCGCCCGTGGGGACCAGGGACAGCGCGGCGTGCACGGCGGCCATGCCGGAGGCGAAGAGGAGGGCTCGTCCCCCTTCGAGCTCACCGACGGCCTGCTCGAAGGGGGTCCACGTCGGGTTGTCGACACGCGCGTAGTTGATCGGCCCGTCCTGGATGTACGTCGAGGTGAAGGTGACCGGGGGATTCAAGGAGGCTCCGGGTGCCCGCTCGGGCCGGCCGAGGGCCACGACCTTGGTGCGGGGAGAGAGGTCGGTCTGCGCGTCGTGCTCGTGCTGCTCCATGCTCCTGAGGCTAGACGTTAGTCTTCCCCCGATGAGCAGCCATCCCAGCCGCAAGCCCCGCGTCGCCGTCGTCTTCGGCGGGCGCTCCTCCGAGCATGCCGTCTCGTGCGCCACCGCAGCCGGTGTCCTGCGCGCGATCGACCGCGATGTCTACGACGTCGTGCCCGTGGGCATCACGCGTGACGGCGCGTGGGTGCTGGCCCCTGACGACGCGGATGCGCTGACCCTCACTGCCGAGCGCACTCCCGAGGTCGCCGACACCGGCGCGGAGGTCATCCTCCCCACCCGGGTCGGGCGCTCCGAGCTCAGCATCCACCGTCCGGGAGCGGCGCTGGAGGCCTTGGGCGAGGTCGATGTCGTCTTCCCTCTGCTGCACGGGCCCTACGGCGAGGACGGCACGCTGCAGGGGATGCTCGAGCTGACCGACATCCGCTACGTCGGCTCGGGCGTGCTCGCTTCCGCCGCCGGCATGGACAAGCACTACATGAAGGTCGTCTTCGTCGGCGCCGGCCTGCCCGTCGGGCCGTACACGGTCATCACCGACACCCAGTGGCGTCGCGACAAGGCGGCCGCGATGGATGCGGTCGGTGCGCTCACCTATCCCGTCTTCGTCAAGCCCTGCCGGGCGGGGTCCTCGATGGGCGTGTCCAAGGTCGACGGCCCCGAGGGCCTCGAGGCGGCGATCGACGCGGCCCGCGAGCACGACCTCAAGGTGATCGTCGAGTCCGGCATCGTCGGACGCGAGATCGAGTGCGCGGTCCTGCAGGGGCGTGGCCTCGATGCGCCGCGCACCTCCATGCCGGGCGAGATCGTCGTCGAGGCCGGTCACGGTCACGACTTCTACGACTTCGAGGCCAAGTACCTCGACGAGGC
>JAKDKQ010000078.1 GCA_030453295.1 Janibacter sp. | reverse complement strand
GGCCGCCGCGTGCTCGTGGGGCTGGGGCGCGTCACCGGCCACGACCCTGATGACGGCGCCGACATCGACCAAGCGCACCTGCGAGTCATCGACCGGGCGGCGCACGGCCACGTCGACGCAGACGCGGTGATCTCGGGGACCGCGCAGGGCCTCGATCTGTGGCTCTGGCACCGCGGCCCCGCGCACGCGGTCGAGATGGAGGGCGACGAGAGGGTGATCGACCGGCTGACGGCGGTGCTGGGAGAGCCCGTGGACTGAGGGCCGGAGCCCATCAGCGTTCCGCAGAGTGGGACCCCCGTGGCAGGGTGGGGTTTGGTGAGGCTATCCTCACGTCAACCTCATCAGCAGGCGTCCGGCATCGTGCGGTGGCGCCCCATCGGAAGGACCCCCCTTCGTGCTCTCCCGCACCCGCTCCCTCGCCCTCGTCGGCGGCCTCGCCCTCGCCCTGTCCGCCTGCGGCGGATCCTCCGATGCCGAGACCGCCGCCGGCCCCACCATCGAGGTGGAGGACAACACCGGTGCGGTGGAGGTGCCGCAGGCGCCGACCTCCGTGGTTGCGACCGACAACCGCACCTTCGAGACCCTCTCCGACTGGGACGTGAAGCTCTCCGCGGCGGCCGTGACCCTGATGCCGGACACGATCGACTACACCAAGGACGACAGCATCGTCGACCTCGGCAGCCACCGTGAGCCCAACCTCGAGGCGATCGTCGCCGCCAAGCCCGACCTGGTCATCAACGGCAACCGCTACGCCTCGCACGAGGCCAAGCTCAAGGAGCTGGCGCCCGATGCGGCCTTCCTCAACCTCGACCCGCGTGAGGGTGAGCCGCTCGACGACGAGCTCAAGCGCGCGACCACTGTCCTGGGCGAGGTCTTCGACAAGGAGGACGAGGCCGCCAAGCTCGGCAAGGACCTCGACGCCCAGGTCGCCCGGGTCAAGGAGGCCTACCAGCCCGGCGACACCGTGATGGCGATCAACACCTCCGGGGGCGAGCTCGGCTACATCGCGCCGACGGTCGGCCAGACGCTCGGCCCGGTCTTCGACCTGCTCGACCTGGAGCCGGCCCTCGAGGTCGAGGGTGCGAGTGACGACCACCAGGGCGACGAGGTCTCCGTGGAGGCCATCGCCAAGGCGGACCCGGACTGGATCCTCGTCATGGACCGCGATGCGGCCGTGGCTGCCGACGAGGAGGGCTACACCCCCGCCAAGCAGCTCCTCGAGGACTCCGACGCGCTCAAGGACGTCACCGCGGTGAAGGAGGGCAATGTCGTCTTCATGCCCGCGGACACCTACACCAACGAGGGCATCCAGACCTTCACCGAGTTCTTCACGACCTTCGCCGACGCGCTGGAGGGGACGAAGAGCTGAGCGCCACGACCGCTGAGCGCGTCGCCTCCAAGGGACGCCTCCTCGACGCGAAGCTCGCCCTCGGCATCCTGGCCGTGGGCGGGCTCCTCGTCGTCTCCCTCTTCACCGGCGTCTACGACATCTTCGGCGGGGATCGGGGCGGCGAGATGTTCGCCATCACCCGCATCCCGCGGACCGTCGCCCTCGTCCTCGCCGGCGCCGCGATGGCGATGTCCGGGCTGGTGATGCAGCTGCTGACGCAGAACCGCTTCGTCGAGCCGACGACGACCGGCACCACCGAGTGGGCCGGTCTCGGCCTGCTCGCCGTGATGATCCTCTTCCCGGGGGCCAGCCTCATGGAGCGGATGATCGGCGCGATCATCGCGGCCTTCATCGGCACCATGGTCTTCTTCCTCTTCCTGCGCCGGGTGACCCTGCGGTCCTCACTCATCGTCCCGATCGTGGGGATCATGCTCGGCGCGGTCGTGGGGTCGGTCTCCACCTTCGTCGCGCTGCAGACCGACATGCTGCAAAACCTGGGGATCTGGTTCGCCGGCAGCTTCACCTCGGTCCTGCGGGGGCAGTACGAGGTGCTGTGGATCGTCGCCCTCGTGGCCATTGCCATCTTCGTGGTCGCGGACCGCTTCACCGTCGCCGGGCTCGGTGAGGAGATCTCGACCAATGTCGGGCTCAACTACAACCAGGTCATCCTCATCGGGACCTGCCTGATCGCCGTGGCGACCGGCGTCGTGACGGTCGTCGTCGGCAACCTGCCCTTCCTCGGGCTGATCGTCCCCAACATCGTGTCGATGTTTCGCGGCGACGACCTGCGCAGCAACCTGCCGTGGGTCTGCCTGCTGGGCATCGCCATCGTCACCGTCTGCGACCTCATCGGACGCACGATCATCGCGCCCTTCGAGGTGCCGGTCTCGCTCATCCTCGGGGTCGTCGGGGCGACCGTCTTCATCGCCCTCCTGCTGAAGCAGCGTCGTCGTGGCTGAGGCACCCGCGCATCCACGCGTCACCCCGCCGATCACGGACTCCGTGGTGACCACGGGAGAGCGCGCGTCAGGCCCCCTTCCCACTGCCCGATCCCGCCGGCGCTACCGGATCGTCCTGACCGTGCTCATCGTCCTGGCGGTCGGCTTCGGCTTCGGCCACCTCGCGTGGGACAACCCGATGCCGCTCGGCTCCGAGGGCTTCTGGCTCGTCGCCGAGCTGCGAGCGAGCTCCCTCGTGGCGATGGCGGTCGTCGCGGTCTGTCAGGCGATCGCCACGGTCAGCTTCCAGACAGTGACCAACAACCGGATCATCACGCCCTCGATCATGGGCTTCGAGTCGCTCTACGTCGCGGTGCAGACGGCGGCCGTGTACTTCCTCGGCGTCGCGGGGCTGGGCATGCTCACCGGGCTGCCCCAGTTCGTCCTGCAGATCGCGATCATGGTCGGACTCTCGCTCGCGCTCTACGGCTGGTTGCTCTCCGGCCGCTACGGCAATGTCGAGATCATGCTGCTGATCGGCATCGTCATCGGCGGCGGGCTCGCCTCGGTCTCCTCCTTCATGCGGCGGATGCTCACGCCCAGCGAGTTCGACGTGCTCACCGCGCGGATGTTCGGGTCCATGGCCAACGCCGACCCGATGTACTTCCCCGTCGCGATCCCGCTGTGCATCGTCGCCGCTGCACTCCTGTGGCGACGCTCGAGCCGGTTGAACGTCGTGGCGCTCGGCCGCGACACCGCCACCAACCTCGGGCTCAACCACCGCCGCGAGCTCATGGTGACCCTCTTCCTCGTCTCGATCCTCATGGCCGTCTCGACGGCGCTCGTCGGGCCGATGACCTTCCTCGGGTTCCTCGTCGCCACGCTCGCCTACCAGTTCGCCGACAGCTACGACCATCGGCGGATCTTCCCCGTGGCCGTGCTCGTCGGCTTCGTCGTCCTGTCGGGGGCGTACTTCGTGATGAAGCACGTCTTCTACGCGCAGGGCGTCGTCTCGATCATCATCGAGCTCGTCGGGGGCTCGGTCTTCCTCATCGTCATCCTCCGCAAGGGGCGCCTGTGATCACCCTGACCGATGTCCGCAAGAGCTATGGCAGCGAGGTGACGATCGGGCCGGTCGACCTCGAGATCCCGGCCGGCGGTGTCACCGCGCTCGTCGGTCCCAACGGCGCCGGCAAGTCGACCCTGCTGACGATGATCGGTCGCCTGCTCGACCTCGACGAGGGGGCCATCGAGGTCGCCGGCTACGACGTGGCGAGCACCAAGTCCAAGGACCTGGCCAAGATCATCTCGATCCTGCGACAGGAAAATCACTTCATCACCCGCCTCACCGTGCGCCAGCTGGTGGGCTTCGGGCGCTTCCCGCACTCGCAGGGGCGGCTGACCGTCGAGGACGAGGAGGTCATCTCCCGCTCCATCGACTTCCTCGACCTCGGTGGGCTCGAGGGCCGCTACCTCGACCAGCTCTCCGGCGGCCAGCGGCAGCGCGCCTATGTCGCGATGGTGCTGTCGCAGGACACCGACTACGTGCTGCTCGACGAACCGCTCAACAACCTGGACATGCAGCACTCGGTGCACATGATGCGGATGCTGCGCCGGGCCGCCAACGAGCTGGGCCGCACGATCATCGTGGTCCTGCACGACATCAACTTCGCGGGCCACTACTCCGACCGGATCTGCGCGGTGAAGCAGGGCAAGGTGGTGGAGTTCGGCACGCCCGAGGAGATCATGACCGACGAGGTGCTCACGCGGGTCTTCGACACCCCCGTGCAGGTGATCGACGGGCCCAACGGGCCGCTCGCCGTGTACTACTGACATGTTACTTGCGGGTACGACGTGCACCTGCGACCGCCGAGGAAGGTCAAGGCCCGGAGTGGCGGGGGCTGGCCTCGTGCGATCACGCCAGGTGCACGTCGTACCCGCAGGTAACTCAGAGCGCTCAGCCCGCGACGGGCTCCGAGACCGGCTCGAGTGCAGCCGGGGCGAGCGCGTCGCGCCGCTCGTAGGCCCAGCCGGGCCCCCGCAGCAGGAAGCCGAAGCGGTCCGACCAGGTCGGCGCGGTCGAGATGTCCTTGGCGATGTCGCGCCACTCGTGGGTGGCGATGGTGCCCAGGTTGTAGGTGTCGAGGTTGCGGGTCAGGCCGTAGCGCACCCGCTCGACCTCGGGCTCGAAGGTGCCGAAGAGCTTGTCCCACAGGATGAGGATCGAGCCGTGGTTGATGTCGAGGTACTGGCGCTGGCTGCCGTGGTGGGCGCGGTGGTGGCTCGGGGTGTTGAGCACCTTCTCCAGCCACCCGATCGACGTGACCGCCTCGGTGTGGATCCAGAACTGGTAGATCAGGTTGATCGCGCGGGCATCCTCGATGTACCGCGGCGGGATGCCGAGGAGGGCGAGCAGCCCGTAGGGGACGGCCATGGTGACGCCGTCCGCGACCGGCTGGCGCAGCGCGGTCGAGAGGTTGTATCGCTCGCTGCTGTGGTGGACCACGTGCACGGCCCACAGCCAGCGGGACTCGTGCGCCAGTCGGTGGTTCCAGTAGTAGATGACGTCCCAGCCGGCGACGGCGAGTACGTAGGCGGTGGCGCCGGACCGCATCGACAGCGGGCTGCGCTCGGCCAGCGTGGTCGCGGAGGTCTGCATCGCCCAGATCGAGGCGGCGGCGACAGCGGTGGATCCGACGGCCGCGACCGCGGAGCCCGAGGTCATCAGGCCGAGGGCGTCGACCCGTGAGCGGACGGTGGTGGGCGGCGTCTGGTCCGAAGGCAGTGTCCCGGCCGCGGGCAGCGTGCCCCCGTGCTCGGCGCGGCGCCGCAGGACATCGCCGATGGTGGTCGCGACCCCGGCGGCGACCCCGAGGCCGACCAGGACATTGCCCGCCCTGGTGCTGCCGGGAGTGAGCCGGCGGATGATCGGGCCGGTGACGAAGGGGGCGATGAGGCTCCCGACGCCCATGGCCAGGCTGGCGATCGTGTCATTGAGCTCGTAGTCGCCCGCTCGCTCCTCGCCCGGGGCGGCGGGGTGCTTGCGCTGCCACCAGAACTCGGCGCCCATGGCACCGACGAAGGCCGGGATGGCCAGCACGGTGAGGTCGGGTCGCTGCATGTCGGGGCTCCTTCGCCACGTCGAGAGGGGGACAACTGACTCTAGAGTCAGTTGGCGTCGGTGACAAGATGTGCCGCATCACAGGAGGAGGAGATGTGGCCGGGATCGGGACGAAGGGCGTGGCTCGCGCCGAGCGCAGGCGGCAGCTCGTCGCCGAGGCCGTTGAGGAGCTGGGTCGGAGGGGCTACGCCGGGGCGTCGATGGCCGATGTCGCCGAGCGCGCCGGTGTCTCCAAGGCGATGGTGCACAACGTCTTCGGGTCCAAGGCCGACCTTGCCCTCGCCTGCCTCGAGGAGGTCGGGCCTGGCCTCATCGCCTCGATCGCGGCGGCGCAGACCGCGAGCGACCCCGGCCAACGGGCACAGGAGACCTTTACCGCGATCTTCACCGCCATGGCCGACCACCGCCACGCCTGGGCACTGATCAACGATGAGTCCCTGCCTGAGGGGTCCGCGGCTGCAGCACTGGCCATGGACTACCGGGTCCGGCTGCGCTGGATGGGCACGGTCGGGACTCGCGACGTGCTCGCGGCCGCGGGCCTGCAGGATCCTCTCGACCACGACCTGCTCGACCGGATCTGGGAGTCGATCGTCGCTGCCGCGGTGATCTGGTGGGAGGACCACGAGGACCACTCCGCACAGGACATGGCAGCTCGGCTCGCCCGACTGCTGAGCGTGGTCACGTTGTCGCAGTGAGCCCCGCCGGGGTGGTCATGGCTGCTCGGTCACGGGGCAGCGCGCGGCTGGCCCGGTAGGAGCCGAAGGTGGCGATCACCAGCCCGATCGGCACGATGACGAGCAGGGCGCGGTGCAGGCCGACGGCCTCCGCGCTCAGGCCACCGACCGGGGTCGCGAAGGCGTCGGAGAGGATGCCGACGAGGATCGGTCCGAGGGTCGCCCCGACGAGGTTGAAGGACGCGAAGTAGATCGCGATGGCGGTGGCTCGCATGTCCGGTGGTGTGACATCGGCGATCGCGGGTGAGGCGGCCGCGGAGAGGAACTGGGTGCCCGTCCAGCCGGTGGCGAAGAGGGCGATGAAGAGCGCCGCGTTGCCGGACCCGAGGAGCAGCGCCGCGAGGGTGAGGGGGATGGCGAGGGCGAATCCGATGGCTGGGACGACGAGGCGACCGGAGGGGTGGCGATCGGCTGCGCGGTCGGCCAGGCGTCCGCCCGCCAGCAGGCCGACGATCCCGGCGAGGCCGAGGATCGCTCCGGCGCCGATGGACGCGGTCCCGATCGGCAGGGCGAAGTAGCGCTGCAGGAGCGGGACGATGAAGGTCGCAACCCCGTAGGTGGGGATCTGCAGCCCGATGCCGGCCACCATGAGCCAGGTGATCGTGCGGATCCGTAGCACCGCGCGGTACGGATGCCTCTCCTGCGCGGCCGCGCGCATCTCGACCGTGTCGGTGGCGCCACGCTCCGGCTCCTTGATGAAGAGCATCGCGATCGCGAGCAGGAGACCGGGCACTGCCGCGATGACGAAGGGGGCGCGCCAGGTCCCCGTGGCCTCGACGACGACTCCGACGGTGAGGAAGGCGAGCAGGAGCCCGATGGGGATGCCGAGGGAGACGATGCTGATGGCGCGGCTGCGGCGCTTCGGCGCGTAGGCGTCGCAGATCAGCGCATTGGACGCCGGCCCGTAGCTGGCCTCGCCGATCCCCACGCCGAGCCGGAAGAGGAAGAGGAAGAGGAAGCCCTGGACCAGCCCGCTCGCCCCGGTAAAGAGGCTCCAGACGACGAGGCCTCCGGCCATGACATGGCGGCGCGGCACCCGGTCGGCCAGCCGCCCGAGGAGCACCCCGGCGATGGCGTAGACGATCGTGAAGGACCCGCCGAGTACACCGATCATCGTGTCGCTCAGCCCGAACTCGGCCTTGAGCGGCTCGACGATGACGGCCGGGATCGTCCGGTCGTAGAAGTTGACGACGTTGGCCAGGGTAAGCGTCGCCAGCAGGTACCAGCGCTGGCGGGACGTCACGGCGTCGGCGAGGGCCATGGGCACAGTGTGGACCGCAGACGGCGTGAGGGGGAGCCGCAGCGCTCAGCTCGCCGCCATCCCCCAGCGCACGAGGCGGGTCGAGGTGTGGCCCGCGGCGCGGGCGAGAGTGCGCCGGCCGCCCCGGGTCGCCGGCAGGTCGAGCATCTCGCCGGCCCAGGGCGGGAGGACCGAGAGGGCTCCGACGGCGATGAGGCCGTACCCGGGGCGGGCGAGCGCCGGCAGCGGGGGCTCGCGCAGCAGGAAGGTCGCTGCGTCGCGGGCCGCCTCGGTGATGGCGAGCTCGGGCCGATAGCCGGCGAGCTGGGCCTCGAGGTCCGCGACCGACGTCGGCAGGCCCCGACCGCCGAGGCGGTGCGCCGGGACCGCGGCCTGGGCGACATAGGTGTCTGCCTCGTCGACGGTCAACGGCTTGGCCCCGAAGTGCTGATGGGCGCGCAGGAAGCACCAGACCTCGGCGACGTGGACCCAGCGCAGGAGGTGCGGGTCGTCCGCTGCGTAGGGCGCGCACAGGTCGTCGGTGCCCCGGACCCGTGAGTGCACCGCCCGCACGACGTCGACTGCCTGCTCGGCGTGCTCGATCGTGCCGTAGGTGGTCGTGGCGATGTAGTGGCTCGTGCGCTGCAGCCGGCCCCACGGGTCGCCTCGGAACCCGCTGTGACCGGCGACGCCCGCCATGGCCGAGGGGTGCAGGGACTGCAGCAGCAGGGCGGCCACCCCACCGCTGAACATCGAGGCGTCGGCGTGGACCCGCCAGATCGGGTCGTCGCTGGTGAACCACCGAGGGCCCGGCGTGTCCCAGATGCGCGCTGCGGCCTCGCGGGCGTCGGGTCCCGCCACCCGGCTACGCAGTGCGTCGGCCAGACGTCGCTGGGCGGCGTCGATGGTCCGTGAGGTGAGGGCGCGAGGGGCTGTGGCCACTCGTCCAGCCTAGGACGCCCTGGCGTCCAGCCATAGTGTCGAGGGATGACGACGAGCGCAGGGCACCGACGATGAGGTGGCGCCGCAGCCCCCTTCGTCTCGAGGAGGCCGGGTCCGCGAGCGTCGACGAGGTGTGGCGCAGGTACACGACCCCCGCACTGTGGGCCGGTTGGGCGCCGCAGATCCGGGGCGTCGAGCACCCGCTCGGCCGGATCGCTCCCGACGGGAGGGGCGTCGTGCGGGGCTCGCTCGGGCTCCGGGTCCCCTTCGTCGTCGAGACCGTCGACGACGAGGCCAGGTGCTGGGTCTGGACCCCCGCGGTGGGACCGGTCCGGGTCCGGATGCGGCACGGCGTCGACCGGTCGGGGAGGGGCAGCCGGGCGTGGGTGGAGATCGACGCGCCCCGACCGCTCG
>JAKDKQ010000459.1 GCA_030453295.1 Janibacter sp. | reverse complement strand
CGATCTACCCGGCGCTCGTGGAGACCTACAAGGTCTCGCCCTCGCGCAACTCGCTCGAGGAGCCGTACCTGCAGCGCAACATCGACGCCACGCGCGCCGCCCACGGCGTGACCGGGGTCGACACCTCGAGCTATGACGCGGTCTCCGATGTCTCGTCGGGGCAGCTGCGCGAGGACGCCGCGTCCATCCCCGGCATCCGCCTGCTCGACCCCTCGGTCGTCAGCCCGACCTATCAGGAGCTGCAGGCCCAGCAGCCGTACTACACCTTCCAGGACGACCTCGACGTCGACCGGTACGACATCGACGGGGAGATGACCGATGTCGTCGTCGGCGCCCGCGAGCTCGACCTGGACAAGGTGCCGAGCGACCGTCGCGACTGGGTCAACGACCACACGGTCTACACCCACGGCTACGGCCTGGTCATGGCGCGTGGGACGCAGGCGCGCGCCGGCAACCCGCAGTGGCTCGCTCCCGACAAGGAGATCGGCGAGTACGAGCCGCGGATCTACTTCGGTGAGGAGATGCGCCACTTCTCGATCGTCGGTCAGGGCGACACCGACACCCCGCGCGAGGTCGACCAGCCCACCGGCGGCGAGGAGTCGCGCTACACCTATGAGGGCGACGGTGGCGTCGCCATCGGGTCCAGGCTGCGCCAGACGGCCTACGCGTTGACGCACCGCGACATGAAGTTCCTGCTGTCCGACGCCGTCGGGTCCGACTCGCGGCTGCTCGAGCACCGCACGCCCAAGGAGCGGGTCCAGCGGGTCGCCCCGTGGCTCACCCTCGACGACGACGTCTACCCGACGATCGTCGACGGCCGCGTGCAGTGGGTCGTCGACGGCTACACGACCTCGCAGAACTACCCCTACAGCACCGCCTTCTCCATGTCGGGCGTGCAGTCGGGGCAGGTCTCCTCGGTGCAGACGCAGCAGGCCAGCGCGCTGCTCGGCGACCGGATCAACTACATGCGCAACTCGGTCAAGGCGACCGTCGACGCCTATGACGGCACGGTGAGCCTCTACCGGTGGGACGAGAGCGACCCGATCGCCGCGTCCTGGGACAAGGCCTTCCCCGGCCTGATGAAGTCGAAGGGGGAGATCAGCGGCGACCTCATGTCCCACCTGCGCTACCCCGAGGACCTCTTCCGGATGCAGCGCGCCGTCCTCGCGGACTACCACGTGACCTCGGCGAGCGACTTCCGCGCCGGTCAGGACCGCTGGCGGGTGCCGGACGACCCGTCGCGCGGTGACTCCGGTGTGGCGCAGCCGCCGTACTTCCTCTCGCTCGCGATGCCCGACCAGAAGGCCCCCTCGTGGTCGCTGACGTCGACGTACATCCCGCGCGGCAGCCGCAATGTCATGGCCGGGTACCTCGCGGTCGACGCGGACGCGGGCGCGGTCGAGGGCAAACCGGCGTCGGGTTACGGACAGCTGAGGCTGCTGTCGGTGCCACGCAACACGACGGTGCCGGGTGTCGGGCAGGTGCAAAACGACATCGTCTCCTCCAATGCCACCTCGGGTGATGGCGGACAGACGCTGACCGACTACCTCAACAACGCCAACCGTGGTGGCTCCAAGGTCTCCTTCGGCAACCAGATGGCGCTGCCGGTCGGCGAGGGCTTCCTGCACGTAGAGCCGATCTACCTCTCCTCGGCGTCGGGCACGAGCTATCCGCAGCTGCGGATCGTCGTGGTCAGCTTCGGCGGCAAGATCGCCTGGGCGCAGGACCTCGAGACGGCCCTGGACGAGCTCTTCGGCGGTGACGCTGGTGTCGACACCGAGGGGCAACCCAAGGAGGAGCCCAAGACGACGCCCAAGGAGCCCGAGGAGCCGACCAACCTCACGGCCGACGAAAAGAAGGTCCGCTCGGCCATCGCCGGCATGCAGAAGGCGTACAAGGAGGGCCAGGACGCGCTGAAGAAGGGCGACTTCGCCGCCTATGACAAGGCCCAGAAGGAGCTGAAGAAGCAGCTCGAGGAGGCCGCCACGGCCCAGCCCGGTGGGGG
>JAKDKQ010000458.1 GCA_030453295.1 Janibacter sp. | reverse complement strand
GACGTAGGCTGGTCGGTGACATGAGCAGCCTTTTCGACGACCTTCCCGATGCCCTGCCCGGTGACTGGAACCACGACGTGACCGACGCCGGCGTCCCCACATGGGCGATGAGCGACGAGGGCCCGACCCGGGCCGCGCACAGCCGGCACCGTACTCCCGTCCAGCGCGATCCCGAGGAGCTGGTCGCCGGCCTCAACCCGGGCCAGCGCGAGGCGGTCCTGCACGCTGGCGGGCCGCTGCTCATCATCGCCGGGGCCGGCTCGGGCAAGACCCGGGTGCTCACCCACCGCATCGCCCACCTGCTCGGGGCGCGGGGCGTCCAGCCGGGCCAGATCCTGGCGATCACCTTCACCAACAAGGCCGCCGCCGAGATGCGCGAGCGGGTCGAGGACCTCGTCGGGCCGCGGGCCAAGGCGATGTGGGTGCTGACCTTCCACTCCGCGTGCGTGCGGATCCTGCGCCGCGAGGCGACCAAGGTCGGGATGAAGAGCAGCTTCTCCATCTACGACGCCGCCGACAGCCAGCGGCTCGTCGCCATGGTCATGCGCGACCTCGACCTGGACCCCAAGCGCTACCCGCCGCGCTCCCTGGGCCACCGGATCAGCAACCTCAAGAACGAGCTGGTCGACGAGGAGGAGTTTGCGCGGCGCGCCTCGGTCGACGAGGACGCGCAGACTGGCGGGACCCAGCAGGACCAGATCCTGGCGCAGGTCTACACCGAGTACCAACGCCGGCTGCGGCAGGCCAATGCGCTCGACTTCGACGACATCATCATGACGACGGTGCACATCCTGCAGGCCTTCCCCGATGTCGCCGAGCACTACCGTCGCCGCTTCCGCCACGTCCTCGTCGACGAGTACCAGGACACCAACCACGCGCAGTACATGCTCGTGCGTGAGCTGGTGGGCGGCGACAAGGACGCGACCCGGTCAGCCCACTCCGTCGAGCCGAGCGAGCTGGTCGTCGTCGGTGATGCCGACCAGTCGATCTACGCCTTCCGCGGGGCCTCGATCCGCAACATCGTCGAGTTCGAGGAGGACTACCCGGACGCCCGCACGATCCTGCTCGAGCAAAATTACCGCTCGACGCAGACGATCCTCACCGCCGCCAACGCGGTCATCGAGCGCAACGAGTCCCGGCGGAAAAAAAACCTGTGGACCGAGGCCGGGGCCGGCGAGCAGATCGTCGGCTACGTCGGCGACAACGAGCATGACGAGGCCTCCTTCATCGCCAAGAGGATCGATGACCTGCACGACGAGCACGGGGTGCGCCCGGGCGATGTCGCGGTCTTCTACCGGACCAATGCGCAGTCGCGGGCCATCGAGGAGATCTTCGTCCGGACGGGGCTGCCCTACAAGGTCGTCGGCGGCACCCGCTTCTACGAGCGGCGCGAGGTCAAGGACGCCTTGGCCTACCTGCGCGTGGTCGCCAACCCGGCGGACACGGTCAACATGCGCCGGATCATCAACACCCCCAAGCGCGGCATCGGCGACCGGGCCCAGCTGGCCGTCGCCCAGCTCGCCGAGCGCGAGCGGATCCCCTTCGTCGCCGCGCTCGGCCGCGTCGAGGACGCCCCCGGCATCGCCACCCGCTCGGTCAAGGCGGTCAAGGGATTCACCGCGCTGCTCGAGGGTCTGGGCGAGCTGCACGAGGGGGACGCCGGGATCGGCGACCTCCTCGAGGCCGTGCTCGACCGCACCGGCTACGTCAGCGAGCTGCAGGCCAGCCGCGACCCGCAGGACGAGACCCGGCTGGAAAATCTGGCGGAGCTGATCGGCGTCGCTCGCGAGTTCGACGCCACCCGTGAGGCCACCGGCGAGGTCGTGAGCCTCGACGACTTCCTCGAGCAGGTCAGCCTCGTGGCCGATGCCGACGAGATCCCCGACGGTGGTGAGGGCGAGGAGCAGGGTGTCGTCACCCTCATGACGCTGCACACGGCCAAGGGCCTGGAGTTCCCCGTCGTCTTCCTCACCGGCATGGAGGACGGCACCTTCCCCCACCAGCGCAG
>JAKDKQ010000077.1 GCA_030453295.1 Janibacter sp. | reverse complement strand
ACGATGATCTTGCGGCCGGTCAGCCCGGCGTCGCCCATCGGCCCACCGATGACGAACTTGCCGGTGGGGTTGATCAGGCTGCGGTAGTCCGACGTGTCGAGCTCGACGCCGGAGTCCTTCAGCGCGGCCATGACCGGCTCGAAGACGTGCTTCTGGATGTCCTGCGGCAGCTGGCGCTCGTGGTCGATCTCGGCGGAGTGCTGGGTGGACAGCACGACGGTGTCGAGGCGCACGGCCCGGTCACCGTCGTAGTCGATGGTCACCTGGGTCTTGCCGTCGGGCCGCAGGTAGTCCAGCTCGCCGGACTTGCGCACCTCGGTCAGGCGCTGCGAGAGCCGGTGCGCGAGGAAGATCGGCAGCGGCATCAGCTCGGGGGTGTCCTCGCAGGCGTAGCCGAACATCAGCCCCTGGTCGCCGGCGCCCTGCTTGTCCTTGGGGTCGACGCCGCCCGTGCGGTTTTCGTAGGCAGTGTCGACGCCCTGGGCGATGTCCGGGCTCTGCTGCCCGATGGAGATCGAGACGCCACAGGTGCGGCCGTCGAAGCCCTTGTCGGAGGAGTCGTAGCCGACGCCGTCGGCGATGACCTTGCGCACGAGCTTGGGGATCTCGACGTAGGACTCTGTGGTGACCTCGCCGGCGACGTGCACCAGACCGGTCGTCACCATGGTCTCGACGGCGACCCGGCTGCGCGGGTCCTGCTCGAGCATGGCGTCGAGGATCGAGTCGGAGATCTGGTCGCAGATCTTGTCGGGGTGACCCTCGGTCACCGACTCGGAGGTGAAGAGACGTCCGGACACGCAGAGCTCCCAAGATCGTGGATGGACGATCCTGTGACCGTCCGGTAGGGCGGGCCCAGTCTAAGCACCCGTGGTCAGGCGGTGGTGAGCGATCTCGCGACGACGTCCCAGATGCCGTGCGAGACCTCGGACTTGCTGGCCGGCCCGAGGTCGGTCACCGCCTCGCTGCCGCGGGTGAGCACGTGCACGGTCGTCTCGTCCTGGCCGAAGGTCTTGTCGACGCCCACCTCGTTGACCACGAGGAGGTCGCAGCCCTTGCGGGCCAGCTTGGCCCGGCCCAGGTCGAGGACCGACCCCGTGGCATCGCCGGTCTCCGCCGCGAAACCGACGATCAGGGGTGTCTCGGCCGCACCACGGTCGGCGACGATGCCGGCGAGGATGTCCGGGTTGCGCACGAGCGTGATGGTGGGCGCGGCATCGGGGTCGGACGGGTCGTGCGTCTTCTTGATCTTGCTGCCGGCGTACTCCGCGGGGCGGAAGTCGGCGACCGCGGCGACCATCACGACGACGTCGTGGTCGGCCGTCCGGGAGGTGATCTCCTGCTGCAGCTCCTGCGCAGTCTCGACGCGGACGACGTCGACACCCTCAGGCATCGGCAGCTCGACGTTGGCCGCGACGAGGGTCACGCGCGCGCCACGCGCGACCGCGGTCTCGGCCAGGGCCACGCCCTGCTTGCCCGACGATCGGTTGCCCAGGTAGCGCACCGGGTCGAGCGGCTCACGGGTGCCACCTGTGCTGATCAGCACGCGGCGACCGGTGAGGTCGGCAGGGACCTGCGCTCCACCCGTGCTCGCCTCCAGCGCAGCCAGGGCCGCAGCGTGGATGGCCTCGGGGTCGGGCAGACGCCCCGGCCCGGTGTCGGCGCCGGTGAGCCGACCGGAGTCGGGCTCCACGACGGTCACGCCGCGCTCGCGCAGCGTCGCGACATTGGCCCGGGTGGCTGCGTGGTCCCACATCTCGGTGTGCATGGCAGGGGCCAGCACGACCGGGCAACGCGCGGTCAGCAGCACATTGGTCAGGAGGTCACCAGCGAGGCCGTGGGCGGCCTTGGCCAGCAGGTCCGCGGTCGCCGGTGCGACGACGACGAGATCTGCCTCCTGACCGATGCGCACGTGCGGCACATCGGTGATGTTGCTCCAGACATCGGTCTGGACGGGATGACCGGAGAGGGCCTCCCACGTCGGGGCGCCGACGAACTTCAGCGCAGCCTCGGTCGGGACGACCGTGACCTCGTGACCGCCCTCGGTGAACAGGCGCAGCAGGAGGGCAGCCTTGTAGGCGGCGATGCCGCCACCGACACCGAGGACGATGCGCACGAAGGGGGCTCCGTCAGGCCTGGTCGCCGGCGACGGCCGGCGCAGTGACGTCGTCCTCGGGGGCGCTGGCCTCCTTGGTCAGCAGGCCCTCGTTGATCTCGCGCAGGGCGATCGACAGCGGCTTGTCGTGGACCTGGGCGTCGACCAGCGGGCCGATGTACTCGAGCAGGCCCTCCTGCAGCTGCGAGTAGTAGGCGTTGATCTGACGAGCGCGCTTGGCGCCGTAGATGACCAGCGCGTACTTGCTGTCGGCCTTGGTCAGGAGGTCGTCGATCGGCGGGTTGGTGATGCCGATGGGGTTTGCCTTGGTGCCGGACACGTCGAGGTGGTCCTTGTCGTCGAGGTCAGTGGGATTTCATCAATGATACGAGTTCTTCGGCCGCACGACGAATGTCGTCGTTGACGACCACCCGGTCGAACTCGTTTTGGGCGGCCAGCTCGACCTTGGCGGTCTCCAGCCGCACGGCCCGCTCCTCCGCCGTCTCGGTCCCGCGTCCCACCAGCCGGTCGACCAGCTCGTCCCACGAGGGCGGCGCCAGGAAGACGAAGCAGGCCTGTGGCATCGAGGCGCGCACCTGACGCGCCCCCTGCAGGTCGATCTCGAGCAGCGGCAGCTTGCCAGCAGCGAGTGCCTCCTCGACCGGTCGACGCGGGGTGCCGTAGGAGGCGCGGCCGTGGACGACGGCCCACTCGAGCATCTCCCCCGTGGCCACCTTGTCGGCGAACTCGTCGCCGGACATGAAGTGGTAGTGCACGCCGTCCTCCTCGCCGGGGCGCGGCGGGCGCGTCGTCGCGGAGACGGAGAGCCAGACCTCCGGATGGTGCTGACGGACCCAAGCGGCCACGGTGCCCTTGCCCACGGCAGTGGGACCGGCCAGCACGGTCAGACGGGGTGAGCTCATACCCGGGTGAACCTCTCGAGGAGTGCGGTGCGTTGGTGCGGACCCAGCCCGCGGACGCGACGGGACGCCGCGATCCCCAACTCTTGCATGATGCGTCCTGCGGTCGCCGGGCCCACGCCCGGCATCGACTCCACCACCGTCACCACCCGCATGCGGGCGACGACAGGGTCGGTGTGACCGGCCTCCAGCACCTCCGCCAGACCGATGGCGCGGCTCTTGAGCCCCTGGCGCAGCTCAGCCCGGGCCCGGCGGGCCGCGGTCGCCCGAGCCAGCGCGTCGGTCCGCTGCTGCGGGCTGAGCGTCGGTACGGGCGCTGGCACGGAGTCCTCCGGGTGAACGGGTGGCGGGTATCCGCTCACCATCTCACGAGGCGGTGATGCCAGCGACCTCCGTCGCCACCTCGCGCGCACGAGCGCGCAGGGCGGCCACGTCAGGGCCCGCACGCAGGACATCGCGGCTGCTGCTGGCCAGGACCTGGGGCAGGGCCCCGGCAAAGACCGAGCGCACGTCGGCCGCAGTGGCACCCTGCGCCCCCAGACCGGGCGCGAGGACCGGGCCGGCCATGGCGGGCAGGTCGACCCCGAGGTCCCGTACCGCCGAGCCCACGGTGGCACCGACCACCAGGCCGATGCTCCCGAGCTCGCCGCGGCCACGTGCCTCCGCGTTGTCCTCGCCTGCCTCGTCGGCGATCGCACCGGCCACGGAGCGGCCGTCGGCCAGCCGGGCGTGCTGGACCTGCGCGCCCTCGGGGTTGGAGGTCAGGGCGAGGACGAAGACGCCACGACCGGTCGCGTGCGCCAGGTCGATGGCCGGACGCAGCGAGCCGTAGCCGAGATAGGGGCTGAGCGTGATGGCGTCCGCGGCCGCAGGCGCGTCCTTGCCGAGGAAGGCCTCGCCATAGGCATCGACGGTCGTGCCGATGTCGCCGCGCTTGACGTCGAGCACCGTGAGCGTGCCGGCGTCGCGCAGGTCGGTGAGGGCCCGCTCGAGGAGGGCCACCCCCTTCGCCCCGAAGACCTCGAAGAAGGCCGACTGGGGCTTGACCGCGGCGACCGCCCCGCCGAAGGCCTCGACGCAGGTCATCGTGAAACGCTCGACGCCAGCGAGGTCATAGGTCAGGCCCCATGACTCGACGAGCCCACGGTGCGGGTCGATGCCGGCGCAGAGCGGACCGTGCTGCGCCATGGCGGCCTGCAGTCGCGCACCGAAGGGCGCGGTGTCGGTGCTCATGGGGTGAACCTCTCGTGGGCGATGCCGGTGACATCGGACAGCCGGGTGAAGCCCCGCTCGGCGATGAGCTGCTCGAGCTCACGCCCGACCCGCTCGGGCGCCGTCGGGTCGTTGAAGGCAGCGGTCCCGACCTGGATCGCGCTGGCACCGGCGGCGACGAGCTCGAGGGCGTCCCGACCGGTGCGTACTCCCCCGGCCCCCACGATCGGCGCGGTTTTGATCCGACCGGCGCGCATCGCGCCCGCGACCTGCCACACGGCCCGCACCGCCATCGGCCGGATCGCCGGGCCGGACAGACCGCCCGTCGCGGCGATGAGGTGCGGCCGCAACCGGTCGACGTCGATCGCCACGCCCAGCGTCGTGTTGATCATCGTCAACCCGTGGGCACCGGCCTTGAGGACGGTGTCGGCGATCTCGACGATGTCGGTGACATCGGGGCTGAGCTTGGCGAGCATCGGCAGGCCCCGCGGGACCTCCTCGCGCACCAGCGTCATGACCTTGTGCGAGCTGGCCGGGTCGCAGGCGAAGACGAGCCCACGGTTGGCGACATTGGGGCAGGAGATGTTGACCTCGATGGCCGCCACGGCGCTGGCATACCGGCTGCGCACGACCGCCCGCGCGACATTGGCGAACTCCGAGGCGGTGCTGCCCGCGATGGAGACGACGACCCTGGCACCGATCGAGTGCAGCCAGGCCAGGTCCTCCTCGACGAAGGCCTGCACCCCCGGGCCCTGCAGGCCGATGGAGTTGAGCATCCCGGAGGGCGTCTCGGCCATACGGGGCGTGCCCCGGCCCGACACCGGCTGGGCCTTGACCGACTTGGTGACGAAGGCACCGAGCTGCGCGACGTCGATGAACCGGTGCATCTCACGACCGTTGGCCGCGCAGCCGCTCGCCGTCATCATCGGGTTGGGCAGGCGGACACCGGCCAGGTCGACCGACATGTCCACGGACGAAGGGGGCGTCGCGGCAGTCATCAGCGCACCTCCTTGGGGGCACCGACGGCGTCGGCAGGGACCCGGCACAGGCCGTCGTCGAAGGCCTCCCAGCGCACCCGGTCGCCCCGGAAGACCGGGCCCTCCAGGCAGCTGCGGACCATCTTGGTCGTGCCGTGCTGGTCAGCGACCGGCATGACGCAGGTCATGCAGATGCCGACACCGCAGGCCATGGCCTCCTCGACCGCGACCTGCGCGACGATGCCGTGGTCCGAGGCGATCGCGCTCATGGAGCGCAGCATGCCCATGGGGCCGCAGCCGTAGAGCACGCCGGCGCCGGTGCGCGCGATGAGGTCCGGCAGGACGTCGGAGACCCAGCCCTGGGTCCCCGCGGACCCGTCATCGGTGGTCACGGTGACCCCGTCGGCGACCCGTCTGGCCTCGACGACGCCGAAGAGCCGGTCGGCCGTGGCCGCTCCGAGCACGATCTCGACCGGGCAGCCACGCTCACGCAGCTGCTCGGCGAGCCAGAAGAGCGGCGCGGAGCCGTAGCCGCCGCCGACGAGGATGCACGGGACCGGCTGTGACGGGAGGGGGAAGCCCTTGCCGAGCGGTCCGATGACGCTGACGCTCGCGCCCGCCTCGAGCCGGGTGAGCTCCTGGGTGCCCGGACCGGCAGCCGCCACGACGATCTCGGTCGTGGCGCCGTAGGTCCCGGCAGGGCTGACCCGGTGGATCGAGAAGCTGCGTCGCAGGAGCATCGAGCTCGTGCCGTCGCCGACGGCGAGCGCGACGAACTGCCCGGGACGGGCGATCTCCGCCAGGCCGGGGGTGACGAGGGTCAGGTGCCGGTAGGCGCCCACGGCGGAATTGCCCAGGACCTCGGCATCGACCTGGACGACTCCAGCCCCCTCACGAGCTGCGATGGTGCGGGCGCTCACGCCTGGATCCCGTACAGGTCGAGATCACGGGCGTGCTCCTGGAGCGGCTTGACCCGCAGCTCGCCGTTGATGCGTGCCTCGATCGACTGCACGGCCGCACCGAGCTGCTGCACGGTCGTGACGATCGGCTTGTCCATGGCGGTCGTGGCCGCCCGGATGGCGTAGCCGTCGGCACGGGCGTGCTGACCGGACGGGGTGTTGAAGACGACGTCGATCTCGCCGGCGAGGATCCGGTCGACGACGCTCGTCTCCCCTTCGCCCCGCTCGGAGTGCTTGATGGCGACATCGCACTCGATCGCGTTGCGGCGCAGGACGTCTGCGGTCCCCTGGGTCGCGAGGATCGTGAAGCCCAGATCGGCCAGACGCTTGATCGGGAAGATCATCGCGCGCTTGTCCCGGTTGGCGACGGAGACGAAGACCGTGCCGGTCGTCGGCAGACCGCTGGAGAGCGACCCGAGCTGGCTCTTGGCGAAGGCGGCGCCGAAGTCGGCGTCGATCCCCATGACCTCACCCGTGGAGCGCATCTCGGGACCGAGCAGCGAGTCGACGACATCGCCCTCCTTGGTGCGGAAGCGCTTGAAGGGGAGCACCGCTTCCTTGACGGACATGGGCGCGTGTGCCGGCATCGAACCACCGTCGGCGTGACGCGGCAGCATGCCCTCGTCCTTGAGCTCGGCGATGCTCGTACCGAGCATGACGCGGGCCGCGGCCTTGGCCAGCGGGACTCCCGTGGCCTTGGCGACGAAGGGGACGGTGCGCGAGGCACGCGGGTTGGCCTCCAGGACGTAGAGCACGTCCTGGGCGAGCGCGAACTGGACATTCATCAGGCCACGCACCCCGATGCCCTCGGCGAGGGCGAGCGTCGCCTCGCGCACCCGCTGCAGCTCCGAGGTGCCCAAGGTCGCCGGCGGCAGGGTGCAGCTCGAGTCGCCGGAGTGGATCCCGGCCTCCTCGATGTGCTCCATGATCCCGCCGAGGTACATCTCGCTGCCGTCGTAGAGCGCGTCGACGTCGATCTCGATGGCGTCGTCGAGGAAGCGGTCGACGAGGATCGGGTGCTCGGGGCTGGCGATGGCCGCCCGGGTGACGTACTCGGAGAGGGTCGCGTCGTCGTAGACGATCTCCATGCCGCGTCCACCGAGGACGTAGGACGGACGCACGAGCACGGGGTAGCCGATCTCGCGGGCGATCTCGACGGCCTCCTCGGCGCTGAAGGCGGTGCCGTGCTTGGGGGCGTTGAGGCCCGCCTCGTGGAGCACCCGACCGAAGTGGCCCCGGTCCTCGGCGAGGTCGATGGCCTCGGGCGAGGTGCCGACGATCGGTACACCGGCCGCCTTGAGCGCAGCCGCCAGTCCGAGCGGGGTCTGCCCGCCAAGCTGGACGATGACGCCCGCGATGGGGCCGGCCTGCGTCTCGGCGTGGATGACCTCGAGGGTGTCCTCGAGGGTCAGCGGCTCGAAGTACAGCCGACTGCTCGTGTCGTAGTCCGTCGAGACCGTCTCGGGGTTGCAGTTGACCATCACGGTGTCGTACCCGGCGTCGCGCAGGGCGAAGCTGGCATGGACGCACGAGTAGTCGAACTCGACGCCCTGACCGATCCGGTTGGGCCCCGAGCCGAGGATGATGACGGCCGGACGCTCGCGCGGCGCGACCTCGCTCTCCTCGTCGTAGGAGCTGTAGTGGTACGGCGTACGGGCCGCGAACTCCGCGGCACAGGTGTCGACCGTCTTGAAGACCGGGCGCACCCCGAGGGCGTGGCGCACACCGCGCACGACGGCCTCGTCCATCCGGCGCAGCCGGGCGATCTGGGCGTCGGAGAAGCCGTGCCGCTTGGCCAGGCGCAGCACCTGCGGGTTGAGCTCGTCGGCGTCGTGCACCTCCTGGGCGATGGAGTTGATGAGCGCCATCTGGTCCAGGTACCACGGATCGATCTTGGTGGCCTCGAAGACCTCCTCGACCGAGAGACCGGCACGCATGGCCTGCTGCACCTGCACGATGCGGCCATCGGTGGGCGTGCGCGCGGCCTCGAGGAGCGCGCGTCCCTCCTCGGGTGTGGGCTGGTCGCCGTCCCAGTGGAAGGTCGCGTCCTTGCGCTCGGCGGAGCGCAGCGCCTTTTGCAGGGCCTCGGTGAAGTTGCGGCCGATGGCCATCGCCTCACCGACGGACTTCATCGTCGTCGTGAGGGTGGGGTCTGCGGCGGGGAACTTCTCGAAGGCGAACCGGGGCACCTTGACGACGACGTAGTCCAGGCTCGGCTCGAAGGCGGCCGGCGTCTCCTGGGTGATGTCGTTGGGCACCTCGTCGAGGGTGTAGCCGATGGCCATCTTGGCCGCGATCTTGGCGATCGGGAAGCCGGTGGCCT
Source organism: Janibacter sp. (assembly GCA_030453295.1). GTDB lineage: Bacteria > Actinomycetota > Actinomycetes > Actinomycetales > Dermatophilaceae > Janibacter. Next base: position 327 of record JAKDKQ010000077.1, on the reverse strand, counting down.
TCGACGCCAGCGCCGAGGAGCGCGAGACGCGGGGGTTCATCTCGATGACGATCATCCGACCGTCGACGGGGTCGATGGCGAACTGGATGTTGCAGCCGCCGGTCTCGACGCCGACCTCGCGGATGACGGCGATGCCGACATCACGCATCTTCTGGTACTCGCGGTCGGTGAGGGTGAGCGCAGGCGCGACGGTGATGGAGTCACCGGTGTGGACGCCGACGGGGTCGAAGTTCTCGATCGAGCAGACGACGACGACATTGTCGGCCGTGTCGCGCATGACCTCGAGCTCGTACTCCTTCCACCCCAGGATCGACTCCTCGAGGAGCA
>JAKDKQ010000457.1 GCA_030453295.1 Janibacter sp. | reverse complement strand
GCCCACCGCGTCGCCCGTGGGACGGTCGAGGTGCTCGCGCGCCCATCGGGGCACGACGAAGAGCGCCTCGGCCTCTGCGGTGACCCGGTCCTGCGCATCGCGGATCTCCCCGCGCGCGTGGACCTTCCACCCGTCGACCCGCTCCACCCAGCCACGGCACTGCAGCTCGACACCGAGCGGTGTCGGAAGCCGGTAGGTCGTGTTGAGGTAGGCGGTCATGCCGGGCAGGCCGAGGTAGGCGGGGACCGACCCGAGGACCTGGTCGAGGACTGCCGCGATGATCCCGCCGTGGACGTGACCGGGAGGCCCCTCGTAGCCCGCGCCGAGCGTCATCCTGCAGGTGGTGCTCCCGGTGTCGTCACCGGTGACGTGCAGCGGTGGGGCGACCGGGTTGCGCATCCCGACCATGGCATTGCCGTGGTCACGCAGCCTGCCGGCGCTGTCGGTCTCGAGACCGAGCGGACCCTCCTGCGCGTCGGCGACCAGGCGGGCGGTGAGCGCCTCGACCTGCTCGGTCACGGCCACCAGCTCGGGCCCGTCGACCCGCGTGCGCACGGTCGCGTCCGCGAGCGCGCGCACGCTCGTGGCCAGACCCGACTGGGCCTCCTCGAGTGCCGCGAGGCCCACGGGGTCCTCGACAGGGAAGGGGGAAGCGAAGGCTCCGTCGGTCATGTGCTCTCCTCGTACGCCCGCTGTTGAACAACTGTCCAACAGTGCATCTGCCTAGGGTAATGCCGAGTCAGGTCGGCCGGGTCAACCCCCTTCGGACCCGCGCTCCCGCACGGCCGGGACGGCCAGGAGTGCCGGTAGCGCAAGCAGCCCGACGACGAGGAGGGAGCGCAGGATCCCCGTGTGGTCAGCGATCATGCCGAGCAGCGGTGGTCCGACGATGAAGGCCAGGTAGCCGATGGTCGAGACGACGGACAGCCGGGCCGCGGCCCGGGCCGGGTCGTCCGCGGCGGCACTCATCCCCGTCGGGAAGCCCAGGCTGGCGCCGACGCCCCACAGCACGACCCCGACGAAGGCGGTCGCGGTGTTGCCCAGGACGACGAGCAGCGAGCCCAGGATCGCCAGGACGAAGAGCACCCGCAGCACCGGCACGCGGCCGTACCGGTCGAGCAGCCGCACCCCGAGCAGTCGACCGGCGGTCATGGCGGCGAGGAAGGTCGCGAAGGCCAGCACGCCGATCTCCTCGGGCTGGTCGTGGCCCTCCGTGACCGCGAGCGCGATCCAGTCGTTGGCCGTGCCCTCGGTGAGCGCGGCCACGAGGACGACCAGACCGATGACGAGGGTGCGCGGCTCGAGCCAGGCGCTGCCGGGCCGCTCTGCGACGGAGTCCGCCTCCCCCGCCTCGAGCCCGCGGGCGAGGAAGCGACGCGGCACCCACAGCCCCACGGCCAGCGCGAGGACCCCCGCTGCCGACAGGTGAGCGATCACCGGCACGTCGAAGCGCACGAGCGCTGCGGCCACGAGAGCGCCCACGACCGTCCCGCCGGAGAAGAAGGCATGAAAGATCGGCATGACCGTGCGCCCGAGCTGCTGCTCGACCGCTGCGCCCTCGTGGTTCATCGAGACATCCCACAGCGAGATCCCGACGGCGACGACGAAGATCGCGGCTGCCGTCACCGCGACATCTCCCAGCACGTCGACAGCGAGGCCGAGCGCCACCAGTCCCACCGCGACGGTGACGACCCCGATCATCACCGTGCGCGCCGCCCCGACGGCGGTGATGACCCGGCCGGCGAAGGGCAGTGCGAGCACCGAGCCGAGCGCCCCGACGAGCAGGGCGCGCCCGAGCTCGCCGGGCGTGAGGCCGAGCTGCTCGCGGATCGTCGGGATGCGCGAGGCCCAGGAGGCGAAGGCGAAGCCACTCACGGCGAAGGTCGCCAGCACGGCGTTGCGTGCGGTCGTGATCTGCATCCGGTCCTCACCTCCTGCGACGGACATGACGAAGGGGGGTGCCCGCCGCGCCCGCCGGGGCCCCCCCGCGGGGGGGGGGGGCGGGGCGC
>JAKDKQ010000456.1 GCA_030453295.1 Janibacter sp. | reverse complement strand
GACCCCGCGAACTCGACCTCGTCCCCCTTCGACCTCGTCATCCTCGGAGCCGGCAGCGGCGGGTACGCCTGCGCCCTGCGGGCCTCGCAGCTGGGCCTCACGGTCGCGCTCGTCGAGGAGGACAAGATCGGGGGGACCTGCCTGCACCGCGGGTGCATCCCGACCAAGGCACTGCTGCACGCGGCCGAGCTCGCCGACGGAGCCAGGGCGGGGGCCTCCCACGGGATCCTCACGACCTTCGAGGGGATCGACACCGTCGCGCTCCACGCGCGCAAGGACAAGGTGGTCTCGCAGCTCTACAAGGGGCTGACCGGGCTCATCGGGCAGGCCGGTATCGAGGTCGTCACCGGCCGTGGCCGGCTCGTGGACGCGAGCACCGTCGAGGTCGAGGGCGAAGGGGGAACCACTCGCCTGAGCGCGAAGACCGTTGTCCTGGCGACCGGTTCGTATGCCCGCACCATCCCGGGTGTCGAGCTCGGGCCGCGCGTCATGACGAGTGACCAGGCGATGGACCTCGCCGAGATCCCCCAGCGCGTCGCCGTGCTCGGCGGTGGCGTCATCGGCGTGGAGTTCGCCTCGATGCTGCGCAGCTTCGGCGCCGAGGTGACGATCGTCGAGGCGCTCGACCGGATCGTCGCGGCCGAGGAGGCGTCGATCTCCAAGCACCTCACCCGTGAGTTCAAGAAGCGCAAGATCACCGCGCTCACCTCCACGCGCGTCGCATCCGTCGAGTCCGACGACCAGCGTGCCGTCGTCCACCTCGAGAGCGGCGACCCTCTCGAGGTCGACCTCGTCCTCGTCGCCGTCGGTCGCGGTCCGCGCAGCGAGGGCATCGGGCTGGACGAGGCCGGGGTGACGACCGACCGCGGATTCGTCCCGACCGACGAGCGCCTGCGCACCAACGTCGAGGGCGTGCGTGCCGTCGGTGACCTCGTCCCCGGACTGCAGCTGGCCCACCGCGGCTTCGCCCACGGCATCTTCGTCGCCGAGGACATCGCCGGTCTCGACCCGACACCGATCGACGACGTCATCATCCCCAAGGTGACCTACTGCGACCCCGAGATCGCGTCGGTCGGACTGACGAGCGAGGCGGCGAAGGGAGCCGGCAAGGACGTCGAGACCGTCGTCTATCCGTTGGGCGGCAACGGCCGCAGCATCATCCGGGGCACCACAGGATCCGTCACCCTCATCCGGGAGAAGGACGGTCCTGTCCTCGGTGTGCACATGGTCGGGCTCGGGGTCAGCGAGCTGATCAGCGAGGCACAGCTCGCCATCGGGTGGGAGGCGCACCCCGAGGACATCGCGCCTCTGGTGCACGCGCATCCGAGCCAGGGTGAGGCCTTTGGTGAGGCAGCGATGCTCGCGGCCGGACGACCGCTGCACGCACATGCCTGACGGCCACGCCATGGGCTCGCAGCTGATGCCGATCCGTGTCCAACGCGGACGTGGACCCCATGGACATGACCACACCGACTCGTGAGAGTCTGTGACGTAAACCATCTTTATCGAAGGAGCAGAGGCGCATGTCTGAGCGGGTGACAATGCCGGCCCTGGGCGAGTCGGTGACCGAGGGCACCGTGACGCGTTGGCTGAAGAATGTGGGCGACACGGTCGAGGTCGACGAGCCGCTGCTCGAGGTCTCGACCGACAAGGTCGACACCGAGATCCCTTCGCCAGTCGCGGGCACGATCCAGGAGATCCTCGTCGAGGAGGACGAGACCGTCGAGGTCGGAGCCGACCTCGCCGTGATCGGTGACGGCGACGCCCCGGCGTCCTCGGACTCCGGTGACGACGAGGAGTCCGCTCCTGCCGAGGACGCTGCTCCTGCCGCTGAGGAGGAGGCCCCCGCTGACGAGGCTCCGGCAGAGGAGCCCGAGGCTGAGGAGGCTCCCGCCGAGGAGCCCAAGGCCGAGGAGGCACCCGCTGCCGAGGCCAAGCCGGCCTCCGGTGACGGCGAGGGCGAGGGCACCAAGGTCGCCATGCCGGCTCTGGGCGAGTCCGTCACCGAGGGCACCGTCT
>JAKDKQ010000076.1 GCA_030453295.1 Janibacter sp. | reverse complement strand
ATGAAGGTCATGGCACAGATGGCGATGGTCATGAACCTCGACAAGTGCATCGGGTGCCACACCTGCTCGGTCACCTGCAAGCAGGCATGGACCAACCGAGCCGGTATGGAATACGTCTGGTTCAACAATGTCGAGACCCGTCCCGGCCTGGGCTACCCCCGAGGCTACGAGGACCAGGAGGAGTGGAAGGGAGGCTGGGTCCGCTCCCCCAGCGGGCGCCTGAAGTTGCGCGCGGGCGGGCGCATCAACAAGCTGCTCAACATCTTCTCCAACCCGAAGATGCCGAGCATCCACGACTACTACGAGCCGTGGACCTACGACTACGAGACGCTGCTCAACGCTCCCGCGCAGAAGCACTTCCCCGTCGCGCGTCCGTACTCGCTCATCTCCGGCAAGAAGATGAACGTGTCGTGGTCAGCGAACTGGGACGACGACCTCGGCGGCAGCCTGGAGCACGCCGCCAAGGACCCGATGCTCAAGGGCATCGAGGACAAGGTGAAGTTCGAGTTCGACCAGACCTTCATGTTCTACCTGCCGCGCATCTGCGAGCACTGCCTCAACCCCAGCTGCGCCGCGTCCTGCCCCTCAGGAGCGATCTACAAGCGCGAAGAGGACGGCATCGTCCTCGTCGACCAGGACAAGTGCCGCGGCTGGCGCATGTGCGTCACCGGGTGCCCGTACAAGAAGATCTACTTCAACCACAAGACCGGCAAGGCCGAGAAGTGCACCTTCTGCTACCCCCGCGTCGAGGCCGGATTGCCCACGGTCTGCGCCGAGACCTGCGTCGGGCGGCTGCGCTACATCGGGATCATGCTCTATGACGCCGACCGGGTGCTCGACGCGGCATCGGTCGAGGACGACCATGACCTCTACGAGGCCCAGCGCTCGGTCTTCCTCGACCCCTTCGACCCGCAGGTCCAGCGCGAGGCCGAGGCCGCGGGCATCCCCGGCGACTGGATCCAGGCGGCGAAGGACTCACCCGTCAACGCACTGATCAACACCTACAAGGTGGCCTTGCCCCTCCACCCGGAGTACCGGACGATGCCGATGGTCTGGTACATCCCGCCGCTGTCGCCGGTCGTCGACGTCATCAAGGACACCGGCTACGACGGCGAGGACCGGGACAACCTCTTCGCGGCCATCGACACGCTGCGCATCCCCGTGGAGTACCTCGCCAACCTCTTCACCGCCGGTGACACCAAGCCGGTCGACGAGGTGCTGCGCAAGCTGGCCGCGATGCGCTCGTACATGCGCGACATCAACCTCGGCCGGGACCCCCGCGAGGAGATCCCCGCTTCCGTCGGGATGGGTGAGGAGCAGATGTACGAGATGTATCGTCTGCTCGCGCTGGCGAAGTACGAGGAGCGCTACGTCATCCCGTCCGCGCACGCCGAGGACGCGCACTCCCTGGAGGAGATCGCCACCGAGTGTGCCGTCTCCGGGTACGACAACGAGCTCGACGAGAGCTCCGGGCCCTTTGGTGAGGGCTCGGGTCGGGGCGCAATGACCCCCGTCGCGGTGGAGAACTTCCACATGCTCCAGGACCGGCAGACCTCCGACGGACTCGTCGGTGGCGGCGACAAGACCGGACGGGTCAACCTGCTCAACTGGGACGGCAAGGGCACGCCCGACGGGCTCTTCCCCGCAGACGGGCAAAAGAGCGGCGCGGGCGGTGAGCGTCGATGATGCCCTGGCGTCGTCACCGGCGCGCCCAGCCGACCACCGACCCGCGGGTGCGGGCCGATGCGTGGCAGATGGTCTCCCTGCTCCTGGACTACCCCGACGAGCAGCTGATCGGGCTACTGCCCACCCTTCGCCAGACCAGCGCCGGTCTCCCGGACACCATCGCGGAGCCCCTGAACCGCTTCCTCGATCACCTCGAGACCACCGACCTCGGTGACCTCCAGACCACCTACGTCGACACCTTCGACGTCACCCGCCGCTGCGCCCTGCACCTGACCTTTTCGATGCACGGCGACACCCGCACCCGCGGGGCGGCACTGGTGAGGTTCAAGCAGGCCTACCGCCGTGCCGGGGTCGAGATCGCAGACGAAGGGAGTGAGCTGCCGGACCACCTGTGCGTCCTGCTGGAGTTCGGCGCGAGCACTGACCCGGACGCAGCCTGGCGCCTGCTCAACGACCACCGGGTGGCGCTGGAGCTGCTCCACCGGGCCCTGGTCGATCGCGACTCCGCATGGTTGCCGGTCGTGCAGGCGCTCCGGGCGACCTTGCCGCAGCTCGAGGGCGATGACCACGAGGCCCTGGCCCAGCTCATCGCCGCCGGCCCGCCACAAGAGGAGGTGGGGATCGACCAGTCCCCCTACTCCATCGACCCCGCCATCGAAGAACACTTCGCCACCCCGATGTCGGCCGCTGACTGCGGTTCGGGCAGCGGCTCTGGCACCGACCGTGCCGATCTCGGACCGACCATCCCCGTAGGAGCCCCCCGATGAGTACCTTCTTGTGGGTCATCGTCCCGTACCTGACCCTGGCGACCTTCGTCGTCGGCCACTTCTGGCGCTACCGCTACGACAAGTTCGGGTGGACCACTCGCTCCTCACAGCTGTACGAGGACCGGCTCCTGCGCATCGGCAGCCCGCTCTTCCACTTCGGCATGCTCGGCGTCGTCGCCGGCCACGTGATCGGCCTGGTCATCCCCCAGGTGTGGACCGACGCCTTCGGGCTGAGCCGGCACGCCTACCACGTCATCGCTCTGGCCGGCGGCATTCCCGCCGGTATCGCGACGCTCGTCGGCCTCGTGATCCTCGTCTACCGCCGCCGCACGACCGGCCCGGTCTTTTCCGCGACGACGACCAACGACAAGGTGATGTACGCGCTGCTGGGCACCGTGATCGTCCTGGGCATGTGGAACACCATCGCCGGCTCACTCCTGGAGTTCGGTGGCGAGTACAACTACCGCGACGGGGTCTCGCCGTGGTGGCGCGGGGTCTTCACCTTCCGCCCCGACGCCGCCCTCATGGCTGCCGCCCCCATCGGCTTCAAGCTGCACGCTCTCGTGGCGATGGCACTCTTCGCGATGTGGCCCTTCACCCGGCTCGTCCACGTCTTCAGCGCCCCGGTCGGCTACCTCACCCGCCCCTACATCGTCTACCGCTCGCGCGACGTCCGCCCGGGCCGCGGGACCGGCACACGAGCTCCGCAGCGGGGCTGGGACAAGCCCGACCTGACCAGCAAGAGGTGAGCGGACTACCGTCAGCACCATGACACTTCCCCCGCTCGTCGCCCCCGGGCCGGCGCTCACCGGGGACCAGGTGAGTCGCTACTCGCGCCACCTGCTCATGCCCACCGTCGGCGAAGGGGGTCAGCGTCGCCTCCTCGCCGCCAACATCGCGGTCATCGGCGCCGGCGGCCTCGGCTCACCCTCCCTGATGTACCTGGCCGGTGCCGGGGTCGGCCGGATCACCGTGGTCGATGACGACATCGTCGACGAGACCAACCTGCAGCGTCAGGTGATCCACTCCACGGCTGATGTCGGTCGCCCAAAGATCGACAGCGCCCTCGAGCGAGTCCGCGCGCTCAACCCCGACGTGGCCATCACGGGAGTCAGCGAGCACCTGGACGCCGACAACGCCAGCAGGATCCTCGCCGGCCACGACCTGGTGCTCGACGGCAGCGACAACTTCGAGACGCGGTATGCCGTCGCCGATGCGTGTGACGAGCTCGGTATCCCCCTCGTGTGGGCCGCCGTCTACCGCACCGAGGCCCACCTGACCGTCTTTTGGACCGCTGCACCTGACGGCCACCCGGCGCCCGGGCTGCGCGACCTCTTCCCGACGCCCCCGGCACCGGGCTCCGTGCCCGCCTGTGGCGACGCGGGGGTCGTCGGCCCCCTCGTCGGTCAGGTCGGCTCGATGATGGCGACCGAGGCGATCAAGCTGATCACCGGGGTGGGCGCGCCCCTGCTCGGACGACTGCTCTTCATCGACGTCCTCGCTGCCAGCCAGCGAGAGATCCCGCTCGTGGCGCGCGGGCCCCGCCGGGTCCGTCGGGGTGCCTCTCGTGCGGTTGCTCCCGCTGTGGTTGAGGTGGAGACATCGTCCACCGCACTGCTCTCCCCCGCAGACCTCGCCGCCCGACTCACCGGCGCGGACGCCCCCTTCGTCATCGATGTGCGCGAGGAGCACGAGTTGGCGAGCGGCATCGTGCCCGGCGCGGTCCACATCACCGTGTCCGCCATCACCGGTGACCCGGCCGCGAGCACCGGCATCCCCTCGGACCGCGACATCGTCCTGGTCTGTCGGGCCGGCCCTCGGGCGCACCTCGCGGCCACGGCGCTACGTGCGCGTGGGCTCGAGCGCCTCTTCGTCCTCGAGGGCGGCATGCTCGCCTGGCCCGACCCCCCCCCGCCCACCGTGGAGATCAGATGAGTGATCCGACCCAGCGCGCCCTGCTGACCGTCGAGGAGTACCTCGACGAGCTGCTCACCACCCTCCTCGAGGGGGGCGGGCCCCTCGCGGAGACCGAGGAGATCCCGCTCGTGGAGGCACTCGGTCGAGTCCTGGCACGTCCGGTGCAGGCAGCCGGCGATGTGCCGGCCTTCGCCAACTCCGCGATGGACGGCTATGCCGTGCGACACGAGGACCTGCTGAGTCTGCCCGTGACGCTACGGGTCATCGGCGCCGTGCCCGCGGGATCAGGCGAGGACCCGCCGATGCAGCCCGGCGAGTGCGTGCGGATCATGACCGGCGCCCCTGTGCCCACCGACGCCGACACCGTCGTCCCTGTCGAGGTCACCGACGGTGGCACCAGCACCGTGACGATCACCGAGGCTCGCTCACTGGGGCAGCACGTGCGCGACGCCGGCGAGGATGTGCGCCAGGGCGCAGTCATCGCGGATGCAGGGGTGAGCATCACCGGCCGGGTCCTCGGGTCGCTGGCCGCCGCGGGCGCTGCGACCGTCACGGTGCGGCGACGCCCGGTCGTGGCCGTGGCTGCCACCGGTGATGAGCTCGTCGCACCGGGCGGTTCGCTCGTGCGCGGACAGATCTTCGAGTCCAACGGCACCCACCTGGCGGCCACGCTCACCGAGCTCGGTGTGCAGGTGCGCGGGCCCGTGGTCCTACCCGACAACACCGAGGGCTTCAGCACCGGCCTCGACCAGCTCTCCGACGGGGCGGATCTCGTCCTGCTCACGGGCGGCGTGAGCGTCGGCGACTTCGACGTCTCGCGGATCGTCCTGCAGGAGTCGGCCAGCGGCGTCTTTCGTCATGTGCGCATGCAGCCGGGCAAGCCGCAGGGCTGGGCTCGGTGGCACGGAGTCCCCGTCATCGCCTTCCCCGGCAACCCGGTGAGCACCGCGATCTCCTTCGAGGTCTTCGGCCGTCCGGTGATCGACCGGCTGCTCGGCCGTGAGCCGTCCGCCGGCCCCACCGTCGCCGTCGCCGGCACCGCGTGGCACTCACCCGCGGGTCGTCGGCAGCTGGTCCCCGTGCGCCTGTCCAGCGACGAGACGGGACGCCTCGTCGCGACCCCGACCCACCGCAGGGGCTCGGCCTCTCACATGGTCACCTCCCTCGCCGGCGCACACGCGCTGGCAGTCGTCGCCGAAGAGATCGACTCCGTCGAGCCCGGCGACATCGTGCAGATCAGGAGCCTGTAGATGAACCACCCGTTGACCCACCTCGACTCATCCGGCCATGCCCGGATGGTCGACGTCACCGACAAGACGCCCACGGTCCGCTCGGCCACCGCGGCCGGTCGCGTGATCACCTCCCCCGAGACCGTGGCCCTGCTGCGCGATGGCACCGTGCCGAAGGGGGATGTCCTCGCCGTCGCGCGCATCGCCGGGATCCAGGCGGCCAAGAAGACCCCTGACCTGCTCCCTCTCGCCCACGTCATCGGCGTCCACGGGGCCGTCGTCGACCTGGTCATCACCGACGCTGGCGTCGACATCACCGCGACCGTCCGCACAGCGGACCGCACCGGCGTCGAGATGGAGGCGCTGACCAGTGTCTCCGTCGCCGCCCTCACCGTCATCGACATGGTCAAGGGGCGCGATCGCAGCGCCCACATGACCGACATCCGACTGCTGGAAAAGACCGGCGGACGCAGTGGCACCTGGATCCGGGAGGACTCATGAGCGACCCCATCCCCTTCGACGCCGTGGTGCTCGCCGGTGGCGCTGCTGAGCGTCTGGGAGGAGCCAGCAAGCCCGATGTCGAGCTCGACGGTCGGCGACTGGTCGACCGCGTGCTCGTCTCGGTCGCAGACGCCCGCGAGATTGCCGTCGTCGGTGATGTCACGGTTCCCGACGGCGTGAACCGCACCCTCGAGGACCCGCCCCTGGGTGGGCCCGTGGCTGGAGTGGCTGCCGGGCTCGATGCGCTGGCCGACACCGAGCCGGCCGAGTGGACCGTGCTGCTCGCCTGCGACCTGGCCGACCCCCTTCCCGCCCTCGGCCGGCTGATCGCCGCCTGGTCGTATGCCCAGCGCAGCGGCGACGTCGAGACCGGCGAGCACGACGGCTGGTGCCTGATCGACTCCACGGGCCACCCCCAGTGGCTGCTGGGCATCCACCGCACCGCATCCCTGCGCCAGGCCCTCGAGCGGCTGGGCTCCCCGCGGGACCGGTCGATGAAGGCTCTCTTCGCCGAGTCGGTGCTCGTCACCGTGCCCGCCAGCGACGACGCGGTGGCCGATATCGACACCTGGACCGATCACGCCCACTGGGTGGAGCGGCTGCGCGAGCAGGACCCGTCATGACCGACTTCGAGGCGACCCGGGAGCTGTGGGCCGACTGGATCGAGGACGCCTGCGCTGCAGTGGGTATCGACGCCGAGTCCGTCGACGTGGTGACGATCCACGCGATGACCAAGACGATCGCCCACGGCTTCGAGCGGCCGATGGCACCCGTGGGCGCCTACATCCTCGGTGTCGCCGTCGGGCACCTACAGGCACAGGGCCGGCCCGTCGACATCGAGTCCCTGCAGCAGGCCATCGAGGCGACCATCACCGAGCGCAAGGAGCAGGCATGACGACGATCAGGTACTTCGCGGGGGCCGCCGAGGCGGCCGGGATCGACGAGGAGGAGTTCGCTGGGAGCACCGTCGCCGAGGTGCTTGCCGCGGCCGAGGCGGCCCACGGCGCGCGTTTGACCGAGGTATTGCAGCGCTGCTCCGTACTGCACGACGGGCGCTATGTCGACGACAACTCCACCCCGGTCACGGCAGGGGCGACGATCGACGTGCTGCCCCCCTTCGCCGGCGGCTGATCGGTCTCGCTCAGCCGCCGATCGCGCTCATGGGGCGCGGCGGCTGGAGGAAGCCGGGCTCGTTGATGCCGTGCCCGGGGCGCTTGAGCGACAGGCACTCGTGCACGAGCTCGTGGATCTCGGCCTCGGTCGCGCCCGCTCGCAGCGGCGCCCGCAGATCCGTCTCGCCGTTGGCGAAGAGGCAGTTGCGCAGCTGGCCGTCGGCCGTCAGGCGCAGCCGGTCACAGGACCCGCAGAAGGGCATCGTCACCGAGGCGATGACGCCGACCGATGCCGGACCACCATCGACATAGAAGCGCTCGGCAGGTGCGGCTCCACGCCCGGGCACCTCGGTGAGGTCGAAGGCCCCCCGCAGCGCGGTGAGGATCTCCTCGCCGGTGATCATCTCGGTGCGCTGCCAGGAGTGCTGGGCATCCAAGGGCATCTGCTCGATGAACCGCAGTTCGTAGCCGTGCTCGACCGCCCAGCGGGCCAGGTCGACGACCTCGTCGTCGTTGATCCCCCGCTGCAGCACGGAGTTGACCTTGACCGGCTGCAGACCGGCTGCGTGCGCCGCTGCCATCCCCTCGATGACCTCGTGGAAGCGGTCGCGCCGGGTGATCTCGTGGAAGCGCTCGGGGCGCAACGTGTCCAGGCTGACGTTGACCCGCGCCAAGCCGGCCTCGGCCAGCGCTGAGGCGGTCTTGGTCAGACCCAGACCATTGGTCGTCATCGAGACCTCGGGCGAGCCCTCGGGACCCACCATGGCCGCGATGGCACCGACGATCTCGACGACATCGGGCCGCACGAGAGGCTCGCCACCCGTCAGTCGGACCTCGGTGATCCCCGCGGTGACCGCGGCCTCGACGAGCGTGAGCAACTCAGGCGTGGTCAGCAGCTCGTCCTTGGGCAGCCACGCCAGTCCCTCGGCCGGCATGCAGTAGGTACAGCGCAGATTGCACTTGTCGGTGAGCGAGACCCGGAGGTCTCGGTGCAGTCGACCGTGGGTGTCCATCAGTGGGCGAGTCATCAGCAGCTCAATCCTGACCATGCGTGGGAACCGTCGGCTTCGAACTGCTGTTTCCATACGGGCAGTTCGTGCTTGACCGCCTCGACGACGGCCCGGCAGAGAGTGAAGGCGAGATCTCGGTGGGCGCTACCGACGACGACGACGAGGGCGAGATCGCCGACGTCGAGATCACCGATGCGGTGGGTGGCGCGCACGTCCGCCTCACCGTGCGGGTCGTGCGCGAGAGTGGTCCGCGCGACGATCTCCTCGATGAACCGCTGCGCATCCGGGTGGCAGCTGTAGCGCAGGGCGACGACCTCGCCGGTGGCCTCCGGGTCGTGGTCACGCACCTGGCCGACGAAGCTCGCGACCGCCCCGTGCGCCGGACCGCTGACGCTCGCGAGCATCGCGGCGAGGTCGATCGCCTCGGTGGCGATCCATGCTGTGCGCGCCATCAGTGGTCGCCTCCGGAGATCTGGTCGAGGATGTGCTCGACGAGGGGCAGGAGCACATCCAGCCCCTCGCGGACCCCGGCGGTGCTGCCGGGGAGGTTGACCACGAGCGCGCCGGGCCCGTCCGGGCCTGCATCGACGATGCCGACCAGCCCGCGTGAGATGGCGGCGAAGGGGGTGTG
>JAKDKQ010000455.1 GCA_030453295.1 Janibacter sp. | reverse complement strand
GGAGATGCGCACCCCGGGGGCACTTCAGGCGCACGACCTTGAGGAGATGCGCACCTCGGGGGTCAGGTCAGGCGTCAGGTCAGGGAGCTTCGGGGACCTCGCCCCAGGCGGAGGTCCCTTCGCCATCGTCGATCTGGATGTCCAGGCTCAGCTGCGTGGACACCTCGTCGAGCGTCGTGCGCAGGCCGGCCAGGTCGATGTCCGTGGCGACCCCGACCACGGCGATCGCCTCGAAGAGGCGCTCGCCGCTCATCGGCGCATCGCTGATCGAGGTGTAGAGATCATGGATGCCCAGACCGTGCGCGGCCAGCGCGGCGGTGACATCGCGCACGATGCCCGGCTGGTCCTGGCCGATGACCTGCAGCCGGACCTCGTCCAGCTCCTCCTGCGCGGCTGTGGCGGTGGTCGCGGCCGTCACCTCGACGACGTCGACGTCAGGCAGGTCCCGTACTGCGGCCGACAGCCCCTCGATGCGGTCGTCCTCGAGCTCGACCAGGACGGCGCCGGCGAAGGTGCCGCCCAACCGTCCCATCTGGCTCTCCAGCCAGTTGCCGCCCTGCTCGGCGACGGTGCGGGCGAGCTCTGCGACGAGCCCGGGACGATCCTCTGCGATGAGGCTGACCACGACGGTTCTCATGCGTCGAGGCTAGCCCTCCTGCGAGCCCGTCGTAGGAGATCTCGACGCAGCGGTCCTCGGGTCGTACCGGGGGCTCCGGCTAGCCCTGTGCGGACTCCGCCCACCAGTTGACCCCGCCGTCGACCGCATGCTCGTCGATGCGGGCCAGCTCGTCGTCGGTGAAGTCCGTGGACTCGAGGGCGTCGAGGCTGTTGTCGAGCTGCTCGACCGTGCGGGCACCGACGAGCACCGAGGTGACCCGCGGGTCGCGCAGGATCCATGCCAGGGCCATCTGGGCGAGGGTCTGGCCTCGCTCCTGGGCGATGCCGTCGAGGGCTCGGATGCGCGTCAGGTTGTCCTCGGTGAGCTGGTCGGCGATGCCGGTGCCCTCGCGCGCCGCCCTGGAGTCCTGCGGGACGCCGCCGAGGTACTTGTTGGTCAGCAGGCCCTGCGCGAGAGGGGTGAAGGCGATCGCGCCGACACCCAGCTCGTCGACGGTGTCGAGCAGCTCGTCCTCGATCCAGCGGTTGATCATCGAGTACGACGGCTGGTGGATGAGCAGGGGGGTGCCCAGCTCACGCAGGATCGCGTGGGCCTCACGCGTGCGCTCGGGGCCGTAGGAGGAGATGCCGACGTAGAGCGCCTTGCCGGAGCGCACAGCGGCGTCGAGCGCGCCCATCGTCTCCTCGAGCGGGGTCTCGGGGTCGAAGCGGTGGCTGTAGAAGATGTCGACGTAGTCGACGCCCATCCGCTCCAGCGACTGGTCGAGCGAGGCGAGCAGGTACTTGCGCGAGCCACCGCCCTGGCCGTAGGGGCCCGGCCACATGTCCCAGCCGGCCTTGGTCGAGAGGATCAGCTCGTCGCGGTAGGGACGGAAGTCCTGCGCGAAGATCGTCCCGAAGTTGCGCTCTGCGGCGCCATAGGGCGGGCCGTAGTTGTTGGCCAGGTCGAAGTGCGTCACGCCACGGTCGAAGGCTCGTCGCAGCACCGCACGCTGCGTCTCGAGCGGCTCGGCGTCGCCGAAGTTGTGCCACAGGCCGAGGGAGATCGGTGGCAGGAGGAGACCGGATCGGCCGCACCGGCGGTAGTCCGTCGAGTCGTAGCGGGTCCGGTCGGCCTGGTAGTCGTCAGTGCGGTAGGTCATGCCTGCCAGTCTGCCCCTCAGAGCCGTCCTAGACTCGGTGCCTTGACCATGGACATCTCGAACCCGCACCCAGCCCTGCCCTCCGCCGCAACCCCGTCGCTTCTGCCGACGGGGGCCTCGACGGTCGGCCTGTCCGCATGGGCAGACATCGACCTGAGCGCCATCTCGGACAACGTCGCCGAGCTCTCCCGCCGCGCCGGCGACGCCGAGGTCATGGCCGTCATCAAGGGCGACGCCTACGGCCACGGTCTCGTGCCCGTCGCCGG
>JAKDKQ010000075.1 GCA_030453295.1 Janibacter sp. | reverse complement strand
CCTCGAGCCCCCCGCCCGACCGTCGCGCAGCGCCTGACCGGGCGCCGCGCAGCCGCCCTCGTGCTCGCCCTGGCCGTCCTGCTCGTCGGGCTGGCGAGCACGCTCCTCGGCTCCGCCGAGGCGCCGGCCCGCGGTGACGGGTACGCGGCCACCGCCGAGTCGGCCGTCGTCGCCGACCAGCTGGAGACCTTCCCCGGCAGCGACACCGCCCCCGTCGTCCTCGTCGCGACGAAGGGGGACGCCGACCTCACCAGCGCCGACACCTCCTCCCTCACCGCCCTCGCCGAGCAGCTCGGTGCGAGCACCGCCCACGCGCAGGTCAGCGAGGACGGCCGGGCCGCGACGGTCACCGTCCCGGTACGCACGAGCGAGGACAGCGACACCCAGGTCCAGACCATCGAGGACCTGCGCGCCGACGTCGCCGACCAGGCGCCGGCAGACCTCACCGTCCAGGTCACCGGGGGGCCCGCCTTCGGCGCGGACATCGCCTCCTCCTTCGACGGGGCAAACTTCACCCTGCTCGCCGTGACCATCGGCGTCGTCGCGCTCCTGCTGCTGCTCACCTACCGATCCCCCGTGCTGTGGCTCGTCCCGCTCGCGGTCGTCGGCATCGCCGACCAGCTCGCGGGCACGGTCACCGCGGCCGTCGGCGACTGGAGCGGCCTCCCCTTCGATGCCGGGATCGTCTCCGTGCTCGTCTTCGGTGCCGGCGCCAACTACGCACTGCTGCTGATCTCCCGCTACCGCGAGGAGCTGCACGAGCACGAGGACCACCGGGCTGCGCTCGCCACCGCCTGGCGAGCCACCGTCCCCGCGATCCTCGCGAGCAATGCCACCGTCGTCCTGGCTCTGGGCACCCTGCTCCTCGCGAGCGTCCCCGGCACCCGCGGACTCGGACTCGCCTCCGCGGTCGGGCTGGTCATTGCCCTGCTGGCCGTCGTCCTCGTCCTGCCCGCCGCGCTGGCCCTGGTCGGCCGCACGGTCTTCTGGCCCTTCGTCCCCCGTCCCGGCGACGAGCTGAGCCACGAGGGCCTCTGGGCCAAGGTCGCGCGCCGGGTCGTGGCGCGCCCGGCTGCCCACCTCGTCGGTGGCCTCGCCGTCCTGGCCGTGCTCGCCTCGGGCCTGCTCGGCGCGAGCGTCGGCCTGAGCCAGGCCGACTCCTTCCGCACCGCCTCCGAGTCCGCCGACGGTCTCGTCACGGTCGGCGAGCACTTCCCCGCCGGGTCCGCCGCCCCCTTCGCGGTCACGACGAGCGAAGGGAGCATCGCCGCCACCACGGCCGCCCTCGAGTCCGTCGACGGCGTCACCGCGGTCATCCCGTCAGGGACCGACGGCGCCGGCCTGGCCCGTCTCACCGTCATCGGCGAGCCCTCCCCCGGGACGCCCGCCAGCCTCGACCTCGCCCGTGACCTGCGCACCGTGGCCCACGAGGTCCCGGGTGCCGATGCCTTGGTCGGCGGAGGCTCCGCGCAGCTGCTCGACGCGCGCACCGCAGCCGAGAGCGACCTGAGGACCGTGGCACCGCTCATCCTCCTGGTGAGCTTCGCCGTCCTCGTCCTGCTGCTGCGCGCCGTCATCGGACCGGTCGTGCTCCTGGCGCTCAACGCCGCCAGCGCCCTGGCTGCCATCGGCCTCGGGGCATGGCTCGACGAGCACCTGCTGGGCCATCCCGCACTCGACGTGCAGGTGCCGCTCGTGGCCTTCCTCTTCCTCGTCGCCCTCGGGATCGACTACACGATCTTCCTCATGCACCGCGCCAAGGCGGAGGCCGCCGAGCACGGGACGCGCGAGGGCGTCGCCCGCGCCGTCGCCCGCACCGGAGGCGTCATCACCAGCGCAGGGATCGTCCTGGCCGCCGTCTTCGCCGCCCTCGGGGTCCTGCCCCTGGTCGTCCTCGGCCAGCTCGGTCTCATCGTGGGGCTCGGCGTCCTGCTCGACACCCTGCTCGTGCGCACGGTCGTCGTACCCGCCGCGACGGCGCTCATCGGCGACCGATTCTGGTGGCCGGGCCGGGTAGCGTCACGTCGGTGAGCGAGACCATCGACCGGACGGGGACCAGCCGCTGGCTGCGTCTGGGCCAGCACGCCCTCCTCGGCGTGCTGGCCCTCGTCTGTGGGCTGCGGGCCATCGCCGACGGTGCCCACCCGCTGGCCGAGCTCACCGCCCTCGCCGCCTTCATCGGCTGGTACGCCGTCGGCCCGCGGCTGGCGGGGACGGGCCGCGGCGGCACGGTGTGGTTCGTCGGGCTGACCCTGCTGTGGGCGGTGCTCGTCGTCGTCTCCCCGGAGAACGTCTGGCTCGCCTTCTCCCTCTGGCTGCTCGCCGGGCACGTCCTGCCCCTCCTGCCGGCCGTCATCGTCTCGCTCGCCGTCTTCGTCGTCGTGGCTCTCGAGCCCGTCCGGGCCACCGGCGAGGCCAGCTTCGCGGCGATCATCGGTCCCTTCATCGGCATGGTCGTAGCGCTGGGCGTCGCCAAGGCCCAGCAGGCTCTCGTGCGCGACGGCATGGAGCGTCAGCGACTGATCACCTCCCTCTACGCGGCCCAGGAGGAGTCGGCTGCCCTGACCGACGAGCTCGCCCGGGTGCAGCGCGCAGAGGGCGCGTCGAGCGAGCGCACGCGACTGTCCCGCGACATCCACGACGGCATCGCCCAGGGCTTCTCCTCGATCCTGCTGCTCGCCCGCGCCGCGCTGGCCGAGCAGGATCCCGACCGGCTGCGCGAGATCCTGCGTCATGTCGAGTCCGGCGCCGCCGAGGGCCTCGAGGAGTCACGACGCGTCGTCGGCGCCCTCGCTCCCGCAGACCTGGACGAAGGGAGCCTCACCGGCGCCGTCCGTCGGGTCACCGAGCGCTTCGCCCAGGAGTCCGGTGTCACCGCGCGGGTCTCCGTCGCCGGGCAGCTCAGCTCACTGCCCACCACCGCCGAGGTCACCCTGCTGCGCTGCGTGCAGGGCGCCCTGGCCAATGTCCGCACCCACGCCGATGCCCAGCAGGTCGTCGTCAGCCTCGACGAGACGCAGGACTCCGTCCGGGTCGACGTCGTCGACGACGGTCGCGGCTTCGACGCCGACCTCTGGGCCGCCACGACTCCCGGGTCCCCTCGCGACGGGGGCTATGGCCTGCGAGCCACCCGAGCACGGCTGCGCGAGCTCGGTGGCGGGTTGGCCATCGAGTCCGCACCCGGCGAGGGCACTGCGCTGTCGGCGTGGATCCCGTTGTCGCACACCGCCAAGGAGAGCCCATGAGCACCACGTCCGTCCGGGTGGTCGTCGTCGAGGACCACCCCGTCACCCGGATGGGCGTCGTCGCCCTCCTCGGGCAGGACGAGCGCCTGTCCGTCGTCGGTCAGGCCGGCACCGGCGAGGAGGCCCTCACGGTCGTCGAGGTCGAGCGCCCCGATGTCGTCGTCACCGACCTGCGTCTGGGCGACGGGATGGACGGCGTGGGGGTGACGAGCGCGGTGCGTGCCATGCGTGGCGCTCCGGCCGTGCTCGTCCTGACCACCTACGACACCGACCGCGACATCGTCCGGGCGGTCGAGGCCGGGGCCGCCGGCTACCTGCTCAAGGACGCGGACCCGGCCGACATCGTCGGAGCGGTCGTCGCAGCAGCGCGCGGGGAGTCCGTCCTCTCCCCCGCCCTCGCGCAGCGCGTCGTCGCCCGGATGGGCCGGCAGCAGGCCGACCTGTCGGCCCGCGAGGTCGAGATCCTCACGGCCGTCGCCCAAGGGCTGGGCAACAAGCAGATCGCCCGCGCGCTCTTCATCTCCGAGGCGACCGTCAAGACCCACCTCGTGCACGTCTTCACCAAGCTGGACGTCGACTCGCGGACGGCCGCGGTCGCCCGCGCTCGTGAGGACGGCCTGATCGGCTGACGCTCAGCGGGTCCGTCCGCGGTTGCGCTCGGTGTGCACATCGCGTCGGCTCGTGCAGATCAGGTGCGCGACCATCCCGGTCCAGCCGAGCTGGTGGGAGGCCCCGAGCCCGCGCCCGGTGTCGCCGTGGAAGTACTCCGAGAAGGTCGGGTGCGCCCGCCCCCACAGGTCACCGGTCGGCACATGGATGGGATCGGCGGGACGGCGCCCGTCCTCCCCGAGCCGGAAGAGGTCGATGAGCCGGTCCTCGAGCTCGAGGGCCACCTCACGCAGCGGGATGTGCCGGCCGGATCCCGTGGGCATCTCGACGGTGAGCTGCTCGTGGGCGTCGACCGCGTGCGTGCGCAGCGCATCGGTGAGCAGGACATTGACGGGGAACCACACGGGCCCGCGCCAGTTGGAGTTGCCACCAAACATCCCGGTGTCGGACTCCCCCGGGACATAGCGCAGCGACAGGTCGCGTCCGTCGAGGGCCACGTGCACCCCGTCGCGGTGGCCGGCCGACAGGCTGCGCAATCCGTGCCGCGAGAGGAACTCCCCTTCGTCCAGCAGCCGGGTGAGCAGTCGCTGCAGCCGTTGCGGGTCGACGAGCGCCAACGTCGTGTCCTCCTCCTCACCGCGCCGCACCTGCAGGAGGGCGTCGGTCAGGTCGGGCCGGTTCTCGCGCAGCCACGCCAGCCTCGAGGTGAAGTCGGTCAGCTCCTCAGGCACCCAGTCCGGCTCGTTGGCCACGGCCATGATCGGCAGCAGCCCGACCATCGAGCGCACCCGGATGGGGGTGGCGCCGCCGTCCGCGTCGACCACCACGTCGTAGAAGAAGCCGTCCTGCTCGTCCCACAGGTGCACATCATCGGTCCCGAAGTGCTCCACCGCGTCGGCGATGTGCAGGAAGTGCTCGAGGAACTTGGTCGCGACCTCGTCCCACGCGTGGTCGGAGCGGGCCAGCTCCCACGCGATGCGCAGCATGTTGAGGCAGAAGAAGGCCATCCAGCTCGTCGCGTCGGACTGCTCGAGCCGCTGCCCGTCCGGCAGCGGCTCCGACCGGTCGAAGGGCCCGATGTTGTCCATCCCGAGGAAGCCGCCCTCGAAGAGGTAGGAGCCGTCGGAGTCCTTGCGGTTGACCCACCAGCCGAAGTTGAGGGCCAGCTTGGTGAAGACCCGCACGAGGAACCCGGGGTCGTGCGCCCCCTCGAGGGCGTAGACCTGCCACGCCGCCCACGCGTGGACGGGCGGGTTGACGTCGGAGAAGTTCCACTCGTAGGCGGCCATCTGCCCGTTGGGGTGCATCGCCCACTCGCGGCACAGCAGGACCAGCTGCTCCTTGGCGAAGGCCGGGTCCATCTGCGCCATCCCCACCGCGTGGAAGGCGGAGTCCCAGGTCGCGAACCACGGGTACTCCCACTCGTCCGGCATCGAGATGACATCGGCGAGCGCGAGGTGCGTCCAGTCGGTGTTGCGGCCCATCGGCTGCGGTGCCCTCCGGCTCTGCGGTGCGGGCGGCTGCGCGGGGTCGCCCTCGAGCCACTCCCGCACGTCGTAGCGGTAGACCTGCTTGCACCAGTTGAGCCCGGCGAAGGCCCGCCGCGCGATGAAGCGGTCCTCCTCGTCGACGTGCTCCGGGATGACCGCGGCATAGAACTCGTCGGCCTCGCTGCGGCGGCTCGCGATGACCTCGTCCACATCGGCGAAGGGAGTGGCGGCGCTCCCTTCGCCCTCGCCCGCGCCCTCGTCCTCGCTCACCTGAACGAGCCGCAGGCGTACCCGCACGCTCTCCCCCGGCTTGATGGCGTCGTAGTGGTAGCGCAGGGCGGCCTTGGTCGCGCGGTGCTGCGGCGGCGCGAGCAGCGACCGGTCGCCGCGGACGATCGCCGCGTCAACCGCATCCTTGGGGTGCGGCGACGCGTCCTCGCCGGCGGAGCCGAAGGTCGCCTCCTCGTTGGTCTCGTTGTCGCAGAGCAGCACCTCGGGACTGCCCTCGGCGTGCAGGACATGGCGACCGAGCCAGCCGTGCTCGAGGACCAGACGGGTCCCCGTGCCCTCCGGCGACGTCGGGTCGCTCGTGACGGTGATCGAGGGGCGCCGGTCGTCGCGGCCCCAGGACCAGGTGTTGCGGAACCACACCTGCGGGATCAGGTCGAGCGGCGCGGGGTCGGGTCCGTGGTTGGTCGCCTCGATCTCGATGACGACATCGCGCTCGCTCGCCTTGGCGTGCCGGGTGACGATGTCGAAGAATCGGTCCTGCTCGAGCACACCGGTGTCGCTCAGCTCGTACTCGTCGTCCCCGTGACCACGCTCCGCGTTGCGGGCGATGAGGTCCGCGTAGGGGAAGGCGGCTTGGGGGTAGCGGTAGAGGTACTCGCCGAAGGAATGGGTCGGGGTGGCGTCGAGGTGCCACCAGTACTCCTTGGCATCCTCGCCGTGGTTGCCCTGCGGCCCACTCAGGCCGAAGAGGCGCTCCTTGAGCCGGTCGTCGTGGCCGTTCCACATCGCCGTGGCGAGCGTGAGGAAGCCGTAGCGGTCGGTGAGCCCGGCGATGCCGTCCTCGCCCCAGCGGTAGGCCCGGGTGTGGGCCTGGTCGAAGGGGAAGTGTGTCCAGGCCTCCCCGTCGGGGCTGTAGTCCTCGCGGACGGTCCCCCACTGACGGCCGGCGACATAGGGGCCCCACAGGCGCCACGCGTCATCGGTGCCGGGTGCCTCGGCGAGTCGGTGGTGCTCTGCGGTCGGCTGCACGTCGCTCACGAGGCCACGGTGCCACAGGGCGGCGCGCCGTGGCGGGTCAGCCGGTGAGCTGGCGCAGGCGGTAGCCGACGCCCCGCACGGTGAGGATCCGGTCGCCCCCGATCTTGGCTCGCAGGCTGCGCACGAAGACGTCGACGACATTGGACCCGGGGTCGAAGTCCATGTCCCACACCATGCCGAGCAGCTGCTCACGGGAGAGGACCTGGTCGGCATGCTCGACGAAGGCCTCCAGCAGGGCGAACTCGCGGGCGGTGAGCTCGACCTCCCGATCGGCCACGTGCGCCGTGCGCCGACGGATGTCCAGGCTGAGGTCGCCCGCGGTGAGGCTGGCGTCGTCAGCGGGCGCGGCGCCCCCTTCGCGCAGGCGCAGGCGCACCCGCGCGAGCAGCTCGGCGAACTGGAAGGGTTTGGTCATGTAGTCGTTGGCCCCTCCCTCGAGCCCGGAGACGGTGTCGTCGACCCCGTCACGGGCGGTGAGGATGATGACCGGGATGTCCACGCCGTCGCCACGTAGGCGCCGCAGGACCTCGAAGCCGTCGAGCCCGGGCAGGCCGACATCGAGCACGAGCAGGTCGAAGGCGCCCGTCCCGGCCAGAGCCCAGGCCTGGCGGCCGTCCTCGGTGATGGTCGTGAGATATCCGTTGGCCCGCAAGCCCTTGTCGATGAAGCTCGAGATCTCCGGGTGGTCCTCGGCGATGAGGATGCTGCTCATGGTGTCTCCAGATCGTGCGGTGCTCGTCCGGTGTCGTCCGCGACGGGGACGACCAGGGTGAAGACGGCGCCCTGACCGGGGCGTCCGCCGACGTCGACCCGACCACCGTGGCCCTCGGCGATGGCCCGCACGATGGCCAGTCCCAGACCAGCCCCGCTGTGGCGCCGACCGTCGGGCGGCTCGCCGTGCGCGAAGCGCTGGAAGATCTGCTCACGGTCGGACTCGGGGACACCCGGTCCGGTGTCCTCGATCGAGATGGTCAGGACCCGGCCGAGTCCGGGGTCGTCGGCGATGCCGGAGGCCAGGGTGATCGCGTCACCGTCACCGGTGTGCTGCACCGCATTTTGCGCGAGCTGGAGCACCGCCTGGGTGATGCGCTGCGAGTCGAGCCGGGCCGTGCCCTCGGCCACCTGGCTCACCCCCCACCGTCGATCGGCCAGCGCGGAGATCTTCGCGTCGAGCGAGATGGTCAGCAGCGATAGGTCGACCCCGTCCGTCGCGCGGATGAAGTCGGGCCGGTCGGACGTGGCCAGGGCCAGCAGGTCGGTGACGATACGCCCCATGCGGTCCAGCTCTTGGGTGACGACGCGCAGGGTGACCTCTCGGGACGCGGGATCGTCGTCCATCAGCTCCAGATGGCCCCGGATGACCGTGATCGGCGTGCGTAGCTCGTGGCCGGCGTCGTCGACGAAGCGCTGCTCCGCGCGGAAGGCCTCCTCGAGGCGGTCGAGCATCCGGTTGAAGGTCGAGGCGAGCCCGGACACGTCGTCGTCACCGACGTCGATGCGGCGGGTCAGGTCGTGCTCGGTGATCTCCTCGGCAGCCGTCTGCACCAGGTGCACCGGCCGCAGCAGGCGGCCGGCGACCAGCCAGGAGACCACCCCGGCGAAGAGCAGCGCGAAGAGCGAGACGAGGGTCAGGGTCCGCACGATGCGGTCGGCCTCGGCACGCTCCACCTGCGTGAAGGCCGCCACGAGGAGCATCGCGTCGTCGCCACCGCGCACGTCGACGACGGTGCGCGCCCACCGCATCTCGCCCGCGGGCGTGTCGATCGTCCCGGACGTGGAGCTCTCGGCGGCCCGCACCAGCTCGGTGTCACGGGTGAGGTCGTACTCCTCCCGCGAGGGCGCACCGGGTCCCTGGGAGATCGTCACGACGCCCTCCTCGCCGACGTACCCGACGATCACCTCGCCGTTGCTGGGGCTCTGCCGCGAGAGGTAGACCTGCAGCAGCCGCTCCGCCGAGGTGAAGGGCTTGGCGGTCTCGGGGTCGACTCCCTCCTGGGTGAAGGTGCGAAACTCCTGGATCTCCTGCGAGACATCGGCGTTGGCCCGCTCGGTCACCGACAGGCGCAGGTTTTCGCGCACGACGATGACGACGCTGAGCAGACTGACGAAGAGGACGAGCACCATCCAGCCGACGATCGTGTCCCTGGCCAGACGGGGGCGGGAGCGACGAGCCCGACCGGGGTCCGGCTCAGTCGTCATCGTCCCCGTCATCCCCGTCGTCGTCGTCCCCGTCGTCCCCGGCGTCGTCCCCG
>JAKDKQ010000454.1 GCA_030453295.1 Janibacter sp. | reverse complement strand
CCGAGCAGGGGATCATCTACATCGACGAGATCGACAAGGTGGCCCGCAAGTCGGAAAATCCGTCGATCACCCGTGATGTCTCCGGTGAAGGCGTCCAGCAGGCCCTGCTGAAGATCCTCGAGGGCACGACGGCGTCGGTGCCGCCGCAGGGTGGGCGCAAGCACCCGCACCAGGAGTTCATCCAGATCGACACGACCAATGTCCTCTTCATCGTCGGTGGTGCCTTCGCCGGCTTGGAAAAGATCATCGAGTCGCGCGTCGGCAAGAAGGGGCTGGGCTTCGGCTCGCAGCTGCACAAGGCGAGCGACCTCGCCGAGGCGATCACCGATGTCATGCCCGAGGACCTGATGAAGTTCGGCCTCATCCCCGAGTTCATCGGTCGGCTGCCGATCATCACCACGGTCACGCCGCTGGACCGCGACGCGCTCGTCCAGATCCTCTCCGAGCCCAAAAATGCCTTGGTCAAGCAGTACCGCAAGATGTTCGCCATCGACGGCGTCGAGCTCGAGTTCACCGACGACGCGCTCGAGGCCATCGCCGACTCGGCCATCGCCCGCGCCACCGGCGCTCGTGGTCTGCGCGCGATCCTCGAGGAGGTGCTCATGCCGGTCATGTTCGACACCCCGAGCGACGAGGGCATCAAGCAGATCGTGGTGACCTCCGAGGTGGTGCGCGACAACGTCCTGCCGACGATCGTGCGCCACGAGGAGAGCGGTAAGCGCAAGCACAAGCGCTCCGCCTGACGCGCTGTCCTCACCTCAGCGCACCTGACAGGATGGAGCGGTGAGCACGCCCTTCCGCCTCGTGCAGGGTTCCTCGGGTCCGCGACAGCAGAGCCCGACGACCTGCGGCTCCGCGTGCGCGACGGTCGCCCGGATGCTCGTGGACGCTCCCTTCGCCCGCTGGGTCACCGCGGGTGAGGGTCAGCCCATCCCGGGAGCCGAGGGCACGACCACGGCCGAACGCTTCGCCGCGTGGGAGCGGACCGTCCACGAACGCACCAATGGCTGGCGTGGGCCACGCGGACGCCTGGCCCTCGGCTGGCCGCGTGCCCTCGGCACCCCGCCGTGGGGGATGAAGCACGAGCTCGAACGCGGCGCCTCCACCGCCGGCACCCGCTACCGGATGCTCTCGGTGCGGGCCCACTCCCAGGAGTCGCTACGGGCTCGCTACCGCCGCCTGCTCGACCTCGTCGTCGACGGCGAGCCGGCCGTCCTCTACGTCGGCAACCGCCTGCTGCCACGACACGTGACCCTCGTCCTGCCCGGTGACCGGCGGGACTCGCTGGCCGTCTACGAGCCGGCGAGCGGGACGGTGCAGCGACTGGACGAGGAGGCCTTTGCCCGACGGCGGCTGCGCCTGGGCGGGTGGTCGGTGCCATGGATCCTCGTGCAGCCGACCGGCCATCGCCGAGTGAGTGCGCGCGCCCAGGTCAGGAGCGGCTGGACCGTCCCGTCACTGTCCCGCGAGCCCTCGCCGGACATGCTGCGCGAGGCTCCCTCGGTCAGTTCTTCGGGGGCTTGACGAAGGGGATCAGCTCGACGTCGGTGAGCGTCACCTCGTCGCCCTCGACGTGGTCGAAGCTGCCGGTGAGCCGGCCCGCAGCGCGCAGGTCGGCCTCGCCGACGCGCACCAGCTCCGCGGTGGCCGTGGGAGCCACCAGCGTCGCAGCGGTGATCTCGCTGCGCATGCCGACCTTGGCGTCCGACTTGGCCTTGCGCACCTGGCTCAGCGCCTCACCGACGGCACCCAGGACCGCGGGGTCACCGCCGCTCGGCAGCTCCTCGACGGTGGGCCAGCTGGCGCGGTGCACCGAGCCGGACTTCCACCACGACCAGACCTCCTCGGTGGCGTAGGGCAGGACCGGTGCGAGCAGGCGCAGCAGCGCGTCGAGGGCCAGACGCAGCGCGGCCCGGGCCGAGGCGGTGTCCGCGGGATCCTGCCCCTGACTGCCGTGCGCGCGATCCTTGATGAGCTCGATGTAGTCGTCGCAGAAGGTCCAGAAGAAGGTCTCGGTGACCGACAGGCT
>JAKDKQ010000453.1 GCA_030453295.1 Janibacter sp. | reverse complement strand
GCACCATCGAGTGCCTCATCGCGCCGACCGAGACCGGCGGGATCTACTACACCGGCCCGAGCGATGACTTCACCCGACCGGGCCGCATGTGGTGGTCGGTACCCAAGGGCGTCACGGAGTTCGGCACCTGGCGAGAGCTCACGACCGTCTACCACGAGGGCGTGCCGGGCCATCACCTCCAGGTCGGTCAGACGATCCACCGCAAGGGACTCCTCAACCGCTGGCGTCGCCTCGCCTCCTGGACCTCGGGTCACGGCGAGGGCTGGGCGTTGTACGCCGAGTGGTTGATGGCCGAGCTCGGGCACATGGATGACCCCGGCAATCGCATGGGCCTGCTCGACGGGCAGTCGCTGCGGGCGGCACGGGTCGTCCTCGACATCGGCGTGCACTGCGGGTTCGAGGCTCCCGCCGAGGTCGACGGCGGGGAGTGGACCTACGACAAGGCCTGGGACTTCCTGTCCGCTCACGCCAACATGGACGAGGGCTTCCTGCGCTTCGAGCTCGACCGCTACCTCGGCTGGCCCGGTCAGGCCCCCAGCTACAAGATCGGTGAGCGACTGTGGATGCAGCTGCGCGAGGAGACCGCCCGTCGCGAGGGTGCGGCCTTCGACCTGCGCGGCTTCCACCGACGCGCCCTCGACATCGGCAGCGTCGGACTGGACACCCTGCGCTCGGCCGTCCTCGGTGAGACCCAGACGTGAGCACGATGGCTCACGCAGGATCGCACCACGCAACTACGATCGATCCGTGAAGCTTTTCCAGGGGACCGCGTACATCCTGGCCACGTCCATCGTCGTGGCCGGCTGCTCCGCGCGCTCCGACGGCACTCCCCCCGGACCCGAGACCGTCACGGTCACCTACTCCAGCTCGACGAGCAACGCCCCGACGACGCAGACGGTGACCAGCTCCCCCTCCTCCACCAAGAGATCGCGGACCACGTCGTCCAGCAGCTCGTCGTCCTCGTCCGCGTCGTCGACGTCCTCGAGGTCCGGCACCCCGTCCTCGACCTCGACGCCGACGGGGACGCAGACGTCCAGCCCGAGCAGCACCACGTCCCCCGACGACGAGGCGCACCCGAGCCGCCCGGGCGACTACGCCGACGCCTTCATCCGTGCGTGGGGGCGGGGAGACCGCGCCTCGGCGTCCACCTATGGCACCGCTGCCGCCGTGAGCGCGCTCTTCGGTCAGATGCCCACGGGCGGTCCCAGCTGGCGGCGTGCGTCGACGACCGAGTACGCCGGCAGCAGCGAGGTCACGTACTCCGACGGGTCACGCAGCCTCACCGTCGTCGTCGACCACGGCCGGCTCGGCTCGGGCGCCGACCACGCTGTGACCTCGGCCGTCCTGACCGGGTCGTCCACGCCCACCGACGCGCCGTCCACCGGCGCGCCGTCGCCGTCGACGACCACCTACGCCGAGTCCTCCGGGCAGACCGGCAACGAGGACGGCCGCACCTGACGAAGGGAGCGACACCGGTGATCGGTGTCGCTCCCCGTCGTCGCGTGGTGCTGGTCAGAGCCTCCAGCAGCTGTTCGGCTCGTTGCGGCCGGCGAAGCGGTCCTCGAAGAAGGCCATCGACTTCGCGACGTGCGGCAGCATGCCGCCGACGTGCGTCGGGATGAGGCCGGCGTTGAAGGTCACTCGCGCGCCCTTGTCACACCAGTCGCTGCCGAGCTGCTTGCCGACGGCGTACGGGATGGTGTCGTCACCGATGGCGTGGTTGATGACCACGGGGGCGGTGGGCTTGATCTTGCCGATCCGCTGACGCTCGACTGCGGCCCGGAAGGGCGGCTCGTCGAGCAGCTCGGACAACTTCTTGCCGCTCACCGTGTACGTCCCCGAGTCCTTGAAGGCGTACTCGAAGAGGTCGAAGACACACTTGTTCTCGACGCCAGCAGCCAGCTCCTGGCCCTCGGCGTTGAGGTAGGGGCTGGGGTCGATCCCCTCGGCCTGCGCGACGCCGAGCAGCGCGAAGGTCGCGAAGGCGAAGTACAGCGAGCCGTCGATGTTCTTGCCGACCTTGGCCAGGTC
>JAKDKQ010000074.1 GCA_030453295.1 Janibacter sp. | reverse complement strand
CGAGGTCGCCGACGCGACTGTCGCGGACGGCCGGGCCGCCCTCGACGCCGCCGTCGCAGCCCAGGCCGAGTGGGCCGCCACCGACCCGCGGGTGCGCTCGGAGATCCTGCGCTCGGCCTTCGAGCTGCTCACCGAGCGGGCCGAGACCTTTGCGATGCTCATGACCCTCGAGATGGGCAAGCCCCTGGCCGAGTCCCGGGGCGAGGTCACCTACGGAGCCGAGTTTTTCCGCTGGTTCGCCGAGGAGGCCGTGCGCATCCACGGCCGCTACGCCGTCGCTCCCTCCGGTGGCACCCGTCTGATGACGATGAAGCAGCCCGTCGGCCCGGTCTTCGCCATCACCCCGTGGAACTTCCCACTCGCCATGGGCACCCGCAAGATCGGTCCGGCCATCGCCGCCGGCTGCACCACCGTCGTCAAGCCGGCCCACGAGACGCCGCTGACGATGCTGGCCCTCGGCCGACTCCTGGAGGAGGTCGGTCTGCCCGCCGGCGTGCTCAACATCGTGCCGACGACCTCCTCCGGCGAGGTCAGCGAGCCGATCATCCGCGACCCGCGCCTGCGCAAGCTGACCTTCACCGGCTCCACGCCCGTGGGCAAGAAGCTCGTCGAGCAGTCCTCCGAGCAGCTGCTGCGCACGTCGATGGAGCTGGGCGGCAATGCCCCCTTCGTCGTCTTCGAGGACGCCGACCTCGAGCGTGCCGTCGAGGGCGCGATGCTCGCCAAGATGCGCAACATCGGCGAGGCCTGCACGGCCGCCAACCGTTTCATCGTCCACGAGTCCGTCGCCGACGACTTCGCGACGGCGCTCGCCGATCGGATGGGCGCGCTGAGCATGGGCAAGGGCACGACCAAAGGCGTCGACGTCGGCCCGCTCATCACCGAAAAGGCCCGCGCAGGAGTCGCCGAGCTCGTCGACGACGCCATCGCCCAAGGAGCCACCGCGCTCGTGGGGGGCGAGGTGCCCTCGGGCAAGGGCTGGTTCTACCCGCCGACCGTCCTCACCGGCGTGCCGGCGAGCGCCCGCGTGCTCACCGAGGAGATCTTCGGCCCCGTCGCCCCGATCACGACCTTCCGCACCGATGAGGAGGCGATCGCCCTGGCCAACTCCACCGAGTACGGCCTCGTGGCCTACGTCTTCACCGAGCACACGGCCCGGACCATCCGCGTCGCCGAGGCGCTCGAGTTCGGCATGGTCGGCATCAACCAGGGCATCGTCTCCAACCCCTCCGCCCCCTTCGGCGGGGTCAAGCACTCCGGCTTCGGTCGCGAGGGCGGCTTCGAGGGCATCGAGGAGTACCTCGAGACCAAGTACGTCGGTCTGGCGCTCTGACGATGTCCACGTCGTGGCGCACTCGTCTGCAGCTCGTCGGCGGCTTCGTCCTCATCCTGCTGGCCGCCTGGATCGTCATCACGGGTGGCTCCGGCGACTCCGGCCGTGACTCGGGTGGTGCATCATCGACGAGCGCCTCCGGTGGGTCGCGTTCCGCCGCACCGACGTCCGGCTCGGGTGACTCCTCCGGTGGCTCGACACCGAGCTCCGGGCTCGACACGATCGCCGAGTCCGCCCTGCCTGCCGAAGGCCGCGAGACGCTCGCCCTGATCCGCTCGGACGGGCCCTTCCCGTACGACCGCGACGGGATCACCTTCCAGAACAGGGAGGGGATCCTCCCTTCGCAGCAGCGGGGCTACTACAGCGAGTACACGGTGCCGACTCCGGGGTTGGACCACAGAGGTGCCCAGCGCATCGTCTGTGGCGAGGCCCGGGACTGCTTCTACACGGATGACCACTACGACAGCTTCCGCCAGATCCAGGAGGGGCAGTGATCCACATCGAGGCCGCGGGGGTCGACGGGCTGCTCGCCCGTGCCGTCGCCGGGACCGACCACGTGCACCTCGTCGACGGGGGAGCCGACCGCGAGGGGATCTACGATCACTTCGCCGAGGCGCTGCTCTTCCCCGAGCACTTCGGGCGCAATCTCGACGCGCTGATGGACTCCCTGCGCGATGTCGCCGACCGTCACGACGCACCGTGGACGCTCGTGTGGCGCCCCGGCCACCATGATGCGCCCGACCCGGGGCGCCCGGGCGGCGGCGCGGGGACCGACCCCGCCGTCCTCGAGGTGCTGGCCGACCTCGACGACGAGTACCCGGATCTGAGCATCGTCATCGCCGACCGCTGACCCGCGCCGCGGGCTTGACATGATGGCCCGGTGACGACACCCACCGACACCCGGATCACCCTCTCCCGCGTCATGTCCCAGGCGGAGGCCAACCTGCTGGGCAATGTGCACGGCGGCAACATCATGAAGATGGTCGACGACACGGCCGGTGTCTCCGCCAATCGCTTCGCCCAGGGGCCGGCCGTGACCGCGGCGATGGACGAGATGGCCTTCCTCAACCCCGTGCGCGTCGGTGATGTGCTCCACGTGAGCGCGCAGGTCAACTGGGCCGGCACCTCCTCCATGGAGGTCGGCGTGCGCGCCGAGGTCGACCGCTGGGACGCCGTCACCGAGCGCGTCCACGTCGCGAGCGCCTACCTCGTCTTCGTCGCCGTCGATGCCGAAGGGGGGACCCGTCGCGTCCCCGAGCTGAGCATCGAGACCCCCGAGGAGAGGCGCCACTTCCGCGAGGCGGAGATCCGGCGTGCCAACCGGCTGGCCCGGCGTGAGGCGATCGACCACAGCCGCCGTGAGAGCGACGAGGTGGGCGCATGAGCACCCGCGTCACACTGCTGGGCTCCACCGGGTCGATCGGGACCCAGGGACTGCAGGTCATCGAGGCCCACCCGGACCGCTTCGTGGTGGAGGTGCTCTCGGGTGGCTCCAACATCGGGCTGCTCGCCGAGCAGGCCGCGCGTCATCTCCCTTCGCTCGTGGCGGCCGCGACCGGCACCCGCGAGGAGCTGACCGCGGCCATCGCCGCCGCGGCTGACGCGGCGGGGGTCACCGGCTACGCCCCCGAGGTGATCGTGGGGGAGGAGGCCGCGACCGAGGCCGCTGCCGCGCCCACCGATGTCGTGCTCAACGGCATCACCGGCGCGATCGGGCTGCGACCCACGCTCGCTGCGCTGCGCTCCGGAGCGCGTCTGGCCCTGGCCAACAAGGAGTCCCTGATCATCGGCGGCCCGATCGTCAAGCAGGTCGCCGCGCCGGACCAGATCGTGCCCGTCGACTCCGAGCACTCCGCGATCGCGCAGGCGCTGCGTTCCGGGCGCGCCGGGGAGGTGCGCAAGCTCATCGTGACGGCGAGCGGTGGGCCCTTCCGCGGGATGGACCGGGCCGCGCTGCGCGAGGTCACCCCGGCTGCGGCGCTCAAGCATCCCAACTTCGCGATGGGGCGCGTCATCACGACCAACAGCGCGACCTTGGTCAACAAGGGGTTGGAGCTGATCGAGGCGCACCTGCTCTTCGACGTGCCGATGGAGCGCATCGAGGCGGTCGTCCACCCGCAGCAGATCATCCACTCGATGGTCGAGTTCCACGACGGCGCGGTCATCGCCCAGCTCGGGCTGCCCACGATGCTCGCGCCCATCGCGCTCGGGCTGTCCTGGCCGGAGCGACTGACCGATGTCGAGACGCCGGTGGACTGGACGCAGGCGCAGGACTGGCGCTTCGAGGGCCTGGACGACGAGGCCTTCCCGGCCGTGCGGCTGGCCCAGCAGGTCGGTGCCGCCGGCGGCACGCACCCGGCGGTCTACAACGCCGCCAACGAGGTGGGGGTGGATGCCTTCCACGACGGAGCCTGCCGGTTCACCGACATCGTCGACACCATCGCTGCGGTGCTTCAGCGCCATGACGACGCGCGCTTCGATGCGCACACGGTCGAGGGCGTGCTCGCGGCGGACGGATGGGCTCGGGACGAGGCCGCAGCCATCCTCGGGGGCTGAGCGGGTCCTCCCTTCGGCGGGGGAAGCTGTCAGGTCCGCGTGACATCATGAGCGCATGCTCTACGTGCTGGGGGTCCTGCTTGCCGTGCTCGGTATCGGTCTGTCGATCGCGCTGCACGAGATCGGTCACCTCGTCCCCGCGAAGAAGTTCGGCGTCCGCGTACCGCAGTACATGGTGGGCTTCGGTCCGACGATCTGGTCACGCCGCCGCGGCGAGACCGAGTACGGGGTCAAGGCCATCCCCCTGGGTGGCTACATCCGGATGATCGGCATGTTCCCGCCGGCCAAGGACCAGGCCGAGGGGACAATGCGCAGCTCCAGCACGGGCCGGATGAGCCAGCTCGTCGAGGAGGCCCGTCAGCAGAGCCTCGAGGAGGTACAGCCCGGGGACGACGGCCGGATGTTCTTCCAGCTGCCGATCTGGAAGCGGATCATCATCATGCTCGGCGGCCCGGTGATGAACCTGCTCATCGCGCTCGTCCTCTTCACCGGCATCTTCACCCTGCACGGTGTGGCCGTCACGACCCCGACAATCTCCTCGGTCAGCGAGTGCGTCGACATCAAGCAGCTGGGTCAACAGGCCGCAGACGAGTGCACCGATGAGATGCCCGTGGCCCCCGCCAATGCCGCGGGGCTGAAGCCCGGCGACACGATCACGGCGATCAACGGCACCCCCGTCGAGTCCTGGACTGACGTGCGCATGGCCATCCGTGCCAACCTCGACGAGCCGCTGACGATGACGGTCGACCGCGACGGAGCCTCCACCACGCTCAAGGCCGACCCGATCGTGCTGAACATGCCCGTCTACGGCGACGACGGCCAGCCCCAGAAGGACGCCTCGGGAGCGATCCGCACCGAGCGGGCCGGATTCCTTGGTGCCTCCGGCAGCGTCGAGCAGGAGAAGCAGCCGCTCACGGCGGTCCCCGGACTCTTCGGCGGCTACGTCGCCGACACCTACGAGCTCCTCGTGAAGATCCCGCAAAAGCTCGTCGGTGTCTCGCAGGCTGCCTTCGGCAGCAGCGAGCGCGACCCCAACGGCCCGATGTCGGTCGTCGGCGTCGGGCGCATCGCCGGCGAGGTGGCCAGCTCCGACGTCTTCGGTGACACGAGTGACAAGGCGATCCTGCTGCTGAGCCTGCTGGGCTCCCTCAACCTCGTCCTCTTCGCCTTCAACACCGTCCCTCTCCTCCCGCTCGACGGCGGTCACGTCGCGGGTGCGCTCTGGGAGGGCGTCAAGAAGGGTTGGGCCCGGCTGCGCGGCCTGCCCGACCCGGGCCCCGTCGACGTGGCCAAGGCGATGCCGCTTGCCTATGTCGTCGCACTCGCCTTCATCGGCATGACCCTGCTGCTCGTCTACGCCGACATCGTCAAGCCGGTACGACTGACCTAGCGGGTCCACAGCAGGTACTCAGACTCGACGACGCATAATGGATGGCATGAGCGTTTCCCTCGGTATGCCCAAGGCTCCGGCCCCGGTCCTCGCCCCCCGTCGTCCCACCCGCCAGATCAAGGTCGGCTCGGTCGGTGTCGGCAGCGAGTCGCCGATCTCGGTGCAATCGATGACGACGACGTTGACCTCCGACATCAACTCGACGCTGCAGCAGATCGCCGAGCTGACCGCCGCCGGCTGCGACATCGTGCGGGTGGCCTGCCCGAGCACCGATGACGCCGAGGCGCTTCCGGCGATCGCCAGCAAGTCCCAGATCCCGGTCATCGCCGACATCCACTTCCAGCCCAAGTACGTCTTCGCGGCCATCGAGGCCGGCTGCGCCGCCGTGCGCGTCAACCCGGGCAACATCCGCAAGTTCGACGACCAGGTCAAGGAGATCGCCAAGGCGGCCAAGGACCACGGGACCTCGATCCGGATCGGCGTCAACGCCGGCAGCCTCGACAAGCGCCTGCTGGAGAAGTACGGCAGGGCCACCCCTGAGGCCCTCGTCGAATCCGCGGTGTGGGAGGCCAGCCTTTTCGAGGAGCACGGCTTCCACGACTTCAAGATCTCGGTCAAGCACAACGACCCGGTGATCATGGTGCGCGCCTACGAGCTGCTCGCCGAGGCGGGGGACTGGCCGCTGCACCTCGGGGTCACCGAGGCCGGCCCCGCCTTCCAGGGCACGATCAAGTCCGCGACGGCCTTCGGGGCGCTCCTCTCCCGGGGCATCGGCGACACGATCCGCGTCTCGCTCTCGGCCCCACCGGTCGAGGAGATCAAGGTCGGGCAGCAGATCCTGCAGAGCCTCGGGCTGCGCCCGCGCAAGCTCGAGATCGTCTCCTGCCCCAGCTGCGGTCGCGCGCAGGTCGACGTCTACAAGCTCGCCGAGGAGGTCACCGCCGGTCTCGAGGGGATGACCGTCCCGCTGCGCGTCGCCGTCATGGGCTGCGTCGTCAACGGACCGGGCGAGGCCCGCGAGGCCGACCTCGGTGTCGCCTCCGGCAACGGCAAGGGCCAGATCTTCGTCAAGGGTGAGGTCATCAAGACCGTCCCCGAGAGCCAGATCGTCGAGACCCTCATCGAGGAGGCCATGCGCATCGCCGAGGAGATGGGCGAGCCGCTCGACGGCGAGGAGTCCGGCGCGACCGTCTCGGTCAGCTAGGACGAAGGGGGTCACCCCCTTCGCCACCCGCCGCGCTGGTCGCTCACTAGTCTGGAGGGGTGCTGCGCACCCGCCAACCCACCCGGCTCCTGGGCCCCGACGACGTCGATGCCGCCCTGGATCTGTGCGCGCGCGACCCCGCGGCCCACGTCTTCGTCGCCAGCCGCATCCTCGACGGCGGACTGGGCTCCGGCTCCACCGCGGCCTACGGCTGGTTCGACGATGGTGAGCTCGAGGCCCTCGTGTGGACCCTCGCCAATGTCGTGCCGGTGGGGACCTCGACCGCCAGCTGGGCCGCGCTCGCGGCACAGGTGCGCAAGGTGCGCCGCCGCTCCGCGTCCTTCCTCGGGCCCCGCGACGAGGTGCACGGGCTGTGGCGGGCCGCAGGCGACGACTTCCCGGCTCCCCGCACCATCCGGGCCGAGCAGCCGCTGCTCGCGTCGCACACGCCCCCTTCGCAGCTGGGCGTGCGACTCGACCCGCGCGTGCGCCCCGCCACCATCGACGAGGTCGACCTCGTGCTGCCGGCGGCCGAGCACATGTTCACCCAGGAGATCGGCTACCGGCCCTACACGGGCAGCCCCGCCTTCTACCGCGACTCGATCTGGCGGCTCGTCCGCGCCGGCCGCACCTATGTCGTCGTGGAGGACGGTCGGGTGATCTTCAAGGCCGACGTCGGGTCGGTCGCCCTCGGGGCCTGCCAGATCCAGGGCGTGTGGCTGACCCCGCACCTGCGCGGGCAGGGGCTCGCCGCACCCATGATGGCCGCCGCCCTCGAGCAAGCGATGATCGACCACGCGCCGCTGGCCACGCTCTACGTCAACGACTTCAACGCGCCGGCACTGGCGACCTACCGACGCATCGGCATGGAGCGGGCCGGGACCTTTTCGACGATCCTTTTCTGACACCTCGACCCCGCTCGCGGCGGGGTCGAGGTGTCAGCGATCCCTCTCAGAGGGTGAAGACGATCTTGCCGACGTGGTCACCGTCGACCATCTGGGCAAACCCGTCGCGTGCCTGCTCCAACGGCATCTCGGCGTGGACGAGCGGGCGGGTGCCCGTCGAGTGGAGCATCTGCACGAGGGAGTCGAGCTCGTCCCGCGTGCCCATCGTGGAGCCGATGACGCTCAGCTGGAGGAAGAAGATGCGCGTCAGCTCGGCGTCGTCGGGCTTGGGCCCGCTCGTCGTGCCGGCGATCACGATCCGACCGCCGGGCCGCAGCGCGCGGATCGAGTGCGTCCACGTCGCCTGGCCGACGGTCTCCATGAC
Organism: Janibacter sp.; assembly: GCA_030453295.1. GTDB lineage: Bacteria > Actinomycetota > Actinomycetes > Actinomycetales > Dermatophilaceae > Janibacter. The sequence continues at coordinate 1,151 of JAKDKQ010000074.1, read as the reverse complement.
GGCGTCGACCTTGACCGGCAGCCGCTCACCCGAGCCGAAGACCTCGTGGGCGCCGAGCTCGAGGGCGCGGGCTCGCTTGGCCTCGCTGCGCGAGGTGGCGTAGACCCGTAGCCCGGCGGCGCGGGCGAGCGTGATGAGCGCGGTCGAGACGCCACCGCCGACGCCCTGGACGAGCACGCTCTCGCCGGGGCGCATGGCGCCCCGGACGAAGAGCATCCGGTAGGCGGTCAGCCAGGCCGTGGGCAGGCACGCCGCCTCGACCATGCTCAGGCCCTCGGGCTTGGGGACGAGGTTGCGACGGGGGACGACGACGGTGTCGGCGAAGGTGCCCTGGTAGCGCTCCGAGAGAAGGGAGCGACGCGGGTCCGTGGTCTCGTCGGCACCGGTGAAGCCGGGGTCGTTGATGACCGCGTGGACGACGACCTCGTTGCCGTCCTCGTCGAGACCCGCTGCGTCGCAGCCGAGGATCATGGGGAGCGCGTCGGCCTTGAGGCCCTGCCCGCGCAGCGACCACACGTCGTGGTGGTTGAGGGCGGCAGCCTTGACGCTCACCGTGGCCCACCCCTCGGGTGCGACCGGGTCGGGACGCTCGCCGACCACCAGTCCGGCCAGCGGGTCCTGCGGGTTGATGCTCTCGGCGTACACGGCGCGCATCGGTGCGCTCCTCTCGGTCGGGGTCACTCGCTCCCACTCTGCCAGTAGCCGTCGGGATAGCGTGGAGGCGACCGGTACCCCCGTCGTCAGGAGTCACCATGGGCACGATCGCCGACAATGTCATCGCCACGCTCCGGGCCAACGGCGTGACCCGCGCCTACGGGGTGCCCGGGGACTCGCTCAACGGCTTCACCGAGGCCATGCGACGCGACGGCTCGATCGCCTGGCGCCTGGTCCGCCACGAGGAGTCGGCAGCCTTCGCGGCCGCCGCCGACGCCGAGCTGACCGGTGAGCTCGCCGTCGTCCTCGGCAGCTGTGGCCCGGGCAACCTGCACCTGATCAACGGCCTCTTCGACGCCCAGCGCAGCCGCGTGCCGGTCCTGGCGATCGCCGCGCAGATCCCGAGCGCGGAGATCGGCAGCGGGTACTTCCAGGAGACCCACCCGCAAAACCTCTTCCAGGAGTGCAGCGTCTACTGCGAGATGGTCTCCGACCCC
>JAKDKQ010000452.1 GCA_030453295.1 Janibacter sp. | reverse complement strand
GCGAGAAGAAGCGCCACGAGATCCTCCAGATGGAGCTGCTCAAGCCGAAGTTCGCCATCCTCGACGAGACCGACTCCGGTCTGGACGTCGATGCCCTGCGCATCGTCTCCGAGGGTGTCAACCGCGCCAAGGCGGGCACCGACGCCGGAGTCCTGCTCATCACGCACTACACGCGGATCCTGCGTTACATCAGCCCCGACCAGGTCCACGTCTTCGTCGACGGACGGATCGCCGAGCAGGGTGGCGCCGAGCTGGCCGACCGGCTCGAGGCCGAGGGCTATGACCGTTTCCTGACGACGGGGGAGCCCGCCACGACCGCTGGGGCCTGAGCATGACGCCGCAGCTGATCCCCGAGGGCGAGCTGGCCGCGATCCGCGGTCAGTTCCCCATCCTCGAGCGCACGGTGCGCGGGGGGACGCCTCTCGTCTACCTCGACTCCGGTGCGACCTCGCAGAAGCCGCTCGCCGTCCTGGACGCCGAGCGGGACTTCCTGCTCACGGCCAACTCGGCTCCGCACCGTGGGGCGCACGCGCTGTCCGAGGAGGCCACCGAGGCCTACGAGGGTGCCCGGGCGGCCATCGCCGGTCTCATCGGTGCGCAGGAGCGCGAGGTGGTCTTCACCAAGAACGCCACCGAGGCGCTCAACCTCGCCGCCTACGCCTTCTCCAACGCGGAGGTGGGATCCCCCCTTCGCGTCGGTGAAGGGGACGAGATCCTGATCACCGAGGCCGAGCACCACGCCAACCTCATCCCGTGGCAGGAGCTGTGCCGTCGTACCGGTGCCACCCTGCGCTGGATCGGCGTGACCGACGAGGGTCGTCTCGACCTGGACCAGCTCGACGAGATGGTCACCGAGCGCACCAAGGTCCTGGCCTTCACCCACGCGTCCAACGTGCTGGGCGCCGTCAGCGATGTCTCGCGCATCGTCGCCGCGGCCAAGGCCGTCGGAGCGATCACCGTCCTCGACGCCTGCCAGTCCGTGCCGCACCTGCCGGTGGACGTCACCGAGCTCGGCGTCGACCTGCTCGCCTTCTCCGGCCACAAGATGTACGGCCCGAGCGGCATCGGTGTCCTGTGGGGCCGCTACGACCTCCTCGAGCAGATGCCGGCCTTCCTCACCGGCGGCTCGATGATCGAGATCGTGCGGATGGAGGGCAGCACCTATGCGCCGCCGCCCACCCGCTTCGAGGCCGGCGTGCCGATGACCAGTCAGGCCATCGGCCTGGGTGCCGCCGTGCGCTGGATGCAGGACATCGGTGTCGAGCGGATCGCCGCGCACGAGCAGGCCCTCACGGCCCAGCTGCTCGAGGCGATCGCGCAGCGCCCGTGGCTGCGGCTCATCGGTCCGGCCGACGTCGTCCACCGCGGCGCCGCAGTCTCCTTCGTCGTCGACGGCGTCCACGCTCACGACGTGGGTCAGGTCCTCGACGACCAGGGCGTCGCCGTCCGCGTGGGTCACCACTGCGCGTGGCCGCTGCACCGCGCCTTCGGCGTCGCAGCGACCACCCGCGCCTCGCTGGCCGTCTACAACACCCCGGCCGAGATCGACACGCTCGTCGCGGCACTCGACCGCGTGCCCGCGATCTTCGGCGTCGAGACAGGAGCCGCCTGATGGACCTGTACCAAGAGCTCATCCTCGACCACTCCAAGCGTCAGGTCGGTCACGGCCTGCGCGAGGGCCACATGGCCGAGGTGCACCACGTCAACCCGACCTGCGGTGACGAGGTGACGCTGCGCGTCCACCTCGACGGCACCGGGCGCGACGCAAAGATCACCGACATCTCCTACGAGGCGATGGGCTGCTCGATCTCGATGGCGAGCACCTCGATCCTCGCCGAGGAGATCACCGGAGAAGATGTCGACGACGCCATGGTCGTGCACGAGGCGATGCGCCAGATGCTGACCAGCCGGGGTCAGAACCCGGGCGACGAAGAGGTCATCGGCGACGGTGTCGCCCTGGCCGGAGTCGCCCAGTACCCAGCGCGCGTGAAGTGTGCTCTGCTGGGCTGGATGGCCCTCACCGACGCGCTGGCCCAGG
>JAKDKQ010000451.1 GCA_030453295.1 Janibacter sp. | reverse complement strand
AGCCGGACGCCGCCAAGGTCGAGGCCGCGATGCGTCCGAGCAGCACGCTCAACGCCATCATCGACGCGCTCTGAGGCAGAGATGACCGCGAAGGGGACCCGGCGCCGGCCGGGTCCCCTTCGTCGTCCCATCCCAACAGCCCCTCCGCTCCGAACCCTCTCCATGAGATCTCGCATCGCACCCGCCGCCGCCTGCGGAGTCCTCGCGGCAACCCTGGGCACGGCGGCGGCGCACCTCGTCGCGGCCGTCGTCTCCCCTGCGTCGTCGCCGGTGCTGGCCATCGGGAGTCAGGTCATCGACGCGACGCCGACCCCGGTCAAGGAGTGGGCCGTCGGGACCTTCGGGACCGCGGACAAGCCCATCCTCATCGGGTCCGTCGCCGTGGTCACCCTGCTGCTCGCCGCCATCGCCGGAGTCGTCCGGCTGCGCTCACGACTGCTGTCCACCGGACTGCTGATCCTCCTCACCGCGCTCGCCGGTGCGGCGGCCGTGCTCCGGCCGAGCGCCAGCTCCCTGGCCTGGCTGCCGGCTCTCGTCGCGGCAGCCGTGGGGGTCCTGGCACTGGACTGGCTCATCTCCCGCGTGGTCCCGTCCGAGAGCGCCCACAGCCGGCCCGATCAGCCCACCCGGCGCAGGCTCTTCGCCCTGGGCGGCACGGGCGCGGCCGCACTGGCACTTGGCGGAGCAGGCCAGGGCCTGATCTCCCGCAGCACGCCCGCCACGCTCACCCTCCCGACGCCGGCCGATCCCCTGCCTCCCCTGCCGAAGGGGGTCTCCCTCGGCAAGGAGGGCATCTCCCCCTTCGTCACGCCCAACAAGGAGTTCTACCGGATCGACACCGCGCTGCTGGCCCCCAACGTGGACCCCTCGGACTGGACGCTCACGATCGACGGCGATGTGCCAGACGGATTCACCCTCACCATCGACGAGCTGCTCGGGCTGCCGATGGTCGAGCGCGACATCACGCTCAACTGCGTGTCCAACGAGGTGGGCGGTGCCTACATCGGATCTGCCCGGTGGCTCGGGGTCCCGACCCGCGAGCTCCTCGCCCGGGCCGGGCTCGACACGGACCCCAAGAACCCCGACCTCCAGGTGCTCTCGACGTCGACAGAGGGCATGACCATCTCCACACCGCTGTCGGCGCTGCTCGACGACCGCGACGCCCTGGTGGCCGTGGGCATGAACGGCCAACCGCTTCCCCGCGAGCACGGCTTCCCGGCGCGCCTGGTGACTCCCGGCCTGTACGGCTTCGTCGGCGCGACCAAGTGGCTGACGCGCATGACGGTCACCCGGTACGACGCAGCGAGCGCCTACTGGACGGACCGTCAGTGGGCCATCGACGGGCGGGTGCAGACCCAGGCCCGCATCGACACGCCGCGAGCCCTGCGTCGCATCGCTCCCGGCCGGACCTTCATCGGCGGGGTGGCGTGGGCCCAACGTCGCGGCATCAGCAAGGTCGAGGTCCGTGTCGACGACGGACCGTGGCAGCGCGCCACCCTCGGAGCCGAGGCCGACGTCGACTGCTGGCGCCAGTGGTTCCTGCCGTGGGAGGCGACCCCGGGTCGGCACGACTTCACGGTCCGGGCCACCGATGGTGACGGTGAGCTCCAGACCAAGGACACCGCGCCTCCGTTCCCCTCCGGGGCGACGGGCTGGCACACCTCCGCCGTGACTGTGACCGACTGATCCAATCCGGGTGGGCTACGGCTCCGAACCCCTTGTCGCACAGCCCCTCTCACGACGCCCTTGGAGGCAGACATGTTTCGCATGACCACCACCCGCACCGCCGCCGCTCTCGCCGCGGTCACCCTCCCCTTCGCCCTCACGGCCTGCGGTTCCGACATGGACTCCGGCTCCAGCAGCTCGTCGAGCTCCGCCTCGAGCTCGGACTCGATGGGTTCCGAGACGTCGGCCTCCGGCAGCACCGCCGAGGCAGCGGCTCCCTTCGGGGACGGTTGCGCCGCGGTGCCCGAGAGCGGCAAGGGTTCCTTCGACGGCATGGCCACCGACCCGGTCGCCACCGCCGCGAGCAACAACCCCG
>JAKDKQ010000450.1 GCA_030453295.1 Janibacter sp. | reverse complement strand
GTCCCGCGGAGGGTGAGCGCGATGGCCAGGAGCGGGACGGCGAAGGCGACGACGAAGCCGAGCTCGTTGACCATCGCCCCGCCGAGGGTGTCGGTGCCTGCCACGACGCCGTTGAGGACCCGCATCCCCGGGCTCGTGGTCGTCTCGGCGTAGGAGCGCAGCTTGTCGGGGGTGTCGTAGAGGCTGGTGATGGACGAGGTGGTCAGCACGACGACGGCCCAGAGGCCCAGGACCCAGGCGAGCACGACCTTCCACCCGGTGTGCCACTGCACCCGCAGGCTTGTGCCGATTCCGGTGGTGCTGAGGGCGCTCATCGCCGCACCTCGTCGCTCTCTTGGGTCCCACGTTCCGCGTGGGCGGAGGTCGCCCCGCGACCGTCTCGAAGGGAGCCCCCCTCCCGGTACTGCTCGAGGAAGAGGTCGTCCAGGCTCGGCGGGGTGATGGTCAGCGTGTGCACCCCGGCGGCGTGGATCCGGCCGAGGACCTGGCTCACCGCGGTGGCCTCCACATGGCAGCGGGTCTCGATCCGGCCGTCGATGCTCCCTTCGTCCAGTGCGGTGACGCCGTCCAGCCCGGCGAGACCGGGTGAGGAGTCAGTGACGGCGTGGACCTGGCTGCTCGTGCTGCGGCGCAGGTCGGCCAGCGTCCCGGTGGTGACGGTCTGCCCGGCGCGGATGATGCTCACCCGGTCGGCCAGTGCCTCGACCTCGCCGAGGATGTGGCTCGAGAGCAGGACCGTCGTGCCGTCGGCGACGCGCTCGCGGACGACGTCCTGGAAGACCTGCTCCATGAGCGGGTCGAGCCCGGAGGTCGGCTCGTCGAGGAGCAGCAGGTCGACGTCGGCGGCCAGCGCGGCGATGAGCGAGACCTTTTGCTTGTTGCCGGTGGAGTAGTCGCGGGTGCGTTTGCGGGTGTCGAGGTCGAAGCGCTCGACGAGGTCCGTGCGGCGCCCTTCGTCCAGGCCGCCGTGCGCCCGACCGAGGACGTCGATGCACTGGCCGCCGGTCAGGCCGGGCCAGAGGGTGACGCCGGCGGGGACGTAGGCGAGGCGACGGTGCAGCTCGACGGCGTCGTGCCACGGGTCGCCGCCGAGGATGCGCACATCGCCGGCATCGGCGCGGGTGAGCCCGAGGAGGACGCGGATGGTCGTGGATTTGCCCGCGCCGTTGGGCCCGAGGAACCCGTGGACCTCGCCGGGCGCCACGCTCAGGTCGAGCCCGTCGAGGGCGTGCGTGCGGCCGTAGGTCTTGTGCAGGGCGTGGACGTCGATGATGGCTGACTCAGTCATGAGGCCTCCTCGGGCGAAGGGAGTTGGGTCCCGATCGTGCTGTCTGTGCCTGTATCGGGTGTGGGCAATACTGCTCCATAGAAGCGCATCGCCTCGTCGGCCCATCGCGTGAGGCCCTCGCCGTGGAGCGGGTCGTAGCCGAGGACCTGCCGCCAGTGGTCGGCGAGGAAGAGGGTGCCGAGATCGGAGGACATCGCGAGCGCCGCGCGGGTCTCGGGGTCGGGTCCGGCGATGAGCTTGCCCGCGGCATCCCAGGCGCGGAAGATCTCAACGGTGCGGCGGTGCCAGTCACGCAGGAGCTGGGTGGCGACGGGGTCGCCGGTCATCAGCAGCCGACGCAGGTAGGGGATGACGGGGGAGCCCTCGGGCAATGCCTGCTGGAGCACCTCTGCGATCGAGGACCACTCCCCGGCCTGCATGTCCTCCGCGAGCCCGGTGTCGGCCGAGAGCTCGAAGAGCTCGTCCACCCAGGTGCGCACGTGCTCGACGACGGCCTCGCGCAGACCGGCCTTGGAGCCGAAGTGGTGGACGACCAGGGCCGGCGAGACGTCGGCCAGCTCGGCGACCTGGCGCATCGTCACCCGGTCCTCGCCGTGGACGGCGAAGAGCTCGAGCGCGGCGTCGCGCACCCGCGCCCGGGCGGTCCGGTCATCTTGTGCTGTACCCACGTTCAGCAGACTAAACGCCTGTTCAGTCCGGGTCAAGGGGTCGCATTTCCTTAAGGTCGTGCGCGCGCGGGTGCGAATTTCCTTA
>JAKDKQ010000449.1 GCA_030453295.1 Janibacter sp. | reverse complement strand
CGGCCGTGAGCAGCACGAGCCCGATCGGGTCGCGGTCGGCGCGGGGGTCCGTCACGACAGGAAGCGGCGGGCGAGCAGCGCGGTCGAGACATCGCGCAGCTGCTTGGCCCGGTGCAGACGCCCCGCGAAGTCGTTGCCCGTGCGACGGTGCGTCAGCTCGATGGGGACCTCGACGACCCGGCGCCCGGCGCGCAGCACGTCGACGAGCATGGCGGCCTCGACACCCCAGCCGGTCGCCAGCGGTGTCGCGTCGGCGAAGGTCTCGCGGGTCAGTGCTCGCATGCCGTTCAGCGGCTGCTCGATCGTGCGGCCGGTCATCGCCTCGATCTGGCCTCGGGCCAGGCGCACGACGCGTCCGGCGCCGAGTGATGACGCGCTCCTCGGGATGTTGGCGATGGCCAGGTCGGCGGCGCCCGCGAGGACCGGGCGCAGCAACGGCTCCAGGTTGGCGGCGGACACACCCAGGTCGGCGTCGGCGAAGAGCAGGACGTGCGCGTCGGAGCCGATGCGGGTCTCCTCCTCGAGGAGTCGGGCCACGCCCGTCTCCAGGGCGGCGGCCTTGCCCCGGTTGGCCGGGTGGCGCACGACGAGGGCCTCTGCATCAGCAGCGACGGCGGCCGTGGCATCGGTCGACCCGTCGTCGACGACGACGACGAGGTCCACGGCATCCAGCGAGAGGAGGGCCGTGACGGTCGCGGCGACGCGATCGGCCTCGTCCTTGGCCGGGACGATCGCGGCCACCCCCGCGGACATGATCAGCGCAGCGTCACCTGCCGTGAGAGCAGACCGGACCGGGCCCGGCGCTCCTCGGCGGTGAGCTCATCGGTGGATGCGGCCGCCGTGGCGTATCGCGTGGCGAAGTTGGCGATGGCGCTCTCGTGCTCCGACGGGTCGGAGTCAGCGGGGACCTCCCACACGGGGACGAGGAGGCCGCCGGCGCGGAAGGCACCGAGGAGCCGGCGCTCCTCGTCGAGATGGGCCTTCCCCTGCGCCTGGAGCCGGGCGAGGGCCGTGGTCGCGGTGTCCTCGTCGTCGGCGAGGACGTGGCGGATGTAGGTGCGCTCGCCGATGCGGCACCAGTAGGCGCTCGGGGTGCCCGCGATCGGGGTGGTCGGCACGACCGACTCGTTGGCCCGCTCGAGCGACGCAGCGGCCTCGCCGGTCACCTCCTGACCATCGACCCAGAAGTCGAAGCCGTCGTGGACGGTGATCTCGAAGGGAGCGTCGGTGTCGATGAGCTCCTGCAGCCGCGGCGTCTCGACGGTCGTGCGGGGCAGCTGCGGGATCGGCGCGCCCGGCTCGGAGGTGAGAGCGGTGAGGAGTGCCTGCGCGAGGTCGCGGCTCGGGTCGCTGCTGCTGGAGCCGGACTGGCTGGCGATGAGGATCTCGCCGTCCTGGCGGCGCAGCGCAGGCCAGGCCATCGGCAGGACGCTCGCGAGGGTGACCGTCTCGGGAGAGCCCTCGGGGACGGCACCCGCCTTGAGGGTCAGGACGGCGGTCGCCGCCGGGAGGATCTCGTAGGCGGCGACCCAGTCGGGCTCACCGGGCAGCCCCTCGAAGGGGCGTGCCACATAGGGCGCCGGGGCGACCTTGGTGGTCTTGCCCTGTGCGTCCTTCTTACGACGAGATGCCTTACCCATGGCGGTCAGCGTAGGCCCTCGGCGTGGCCGGGTTGGGCAGCATCGCCGGAGCAGGGACAATGACCGTGCCAGCGACCGCGACGAAGGGACCCCTCCAGATCATGGGCCAGGCACACGACGGCATGGACGCCGAGCGAACTGTCGACTCCTTCGGCGGTGAGATCGGCCGTGGCCACGCGCGCACGATCCGTGCCCGCTGGGAGCTGCAGACCGTCACCCGGGTCCGCGAGGCGATCGCCCTGGACCTCGCCGCGCGGGGAGTCTCCGACGAGATCGTCAGCGAGGCCGAGCTGGTCGCCACCGAGCTCGTGACCAACTCCCTTCGCCACGCCGCACCACTGTCGGATCGCACGGTGCGCATCCACTGGAAGGCCCGCGGCGACTCGGTCGAGATCGAGGTCAGCGACGG
>JAKDKQ010000448.1 GCA_030453295.1 Janibacter sp. | reverse complement strand
CGCGCCTCCCTTCGCTACACCCAGATTAGTACATATGTTCGAACAGTGGAAGAGGCTGGGGACAACTTCTCCCCGCCCCCACCAGCCTCGCTCCGACCTCATCACCACCGTGGCACGCACCCCCGACAACCGAGTCCCGACGCTCGACTGCCCCGCGGTCTCCCACCTCGACCACGTCGGGCCGCCGGAGAGTCGGCGACGGCGCCTGCCAGACTGGCCGACATGTTTGCGCAGCCCGGTGAGACCTTCTACGAGCAGGTCGGTGGGCACGACACCTTCGTGCGCCTCGTCCACGCCTTCTACGAGGGAGTGGCGACGGACCCGACGCTGCGCGCCCTGTACCCGGAGGAGGACCTCGGTGCCGCCGAGATCCGTCTGCGGATGTTCCTCGAGCAGTACTTCGGCGGCCCCGGCACCTACAGCCAGGAGCGCGGCCACCCGCGGCTGCGTATGCGACATGTCAACTACGCGGTGACCCCCGACCAGCGCGACCGGTGGATGAAGCACATGCTGGCCGCCATGGACTCGCTCGACCTCCCCGAGTCGCACGCCGCCGCGATGCGCGACTACTTCATCCGCGCCGCGGACATGCTCGTCAACGCCGACGACGACGGGAGGAGGCTGTGACGGAGCGCGCCACGACCAGCCAGCCCACCCCCTTCGCCACACGCCAGCTCCACCCGGTGGGCTCCGCGGACGTCCCGTGGTGGCGCGATGCGGTGATCTACCAGATCTATCCGCGGTCCTGGGCCGACGCCGACGGTGACGGGATCGGTGATCTGCCGGGCATCACCTCGCGGCTGGAGCACCTGCGCGACCTCGGCGTCGACGCGGTGTGGCTCTCCCCCTTCTACCGCTCGCCGCAGCGCGACGCCGGCTACGACGTCTCCGACCACCGCGACGTCGACCCGCTCTTCGGCACGCTCGCCGATGCCGACGCGCTCATCGCGCGGGCCCACGAGCTGGCCTTGAGGATCATCGTCGACATCGTCCCCAACCACAGCTCGTCGGACCACCCGTGGTTCCAGGAGGCGCTGGCCGCAGCCCCCGGCAGTCCCGAGCGCGACCGCTACATGTTCCGCGACGGGCTCGGCGAGGACGGCTCGCAGCCGCCGACGGACTGGCTGGCCAACTTCGGTGGTGGTGCGTGGACCCGCGTCACCGAGCCCGACGGCACACCGGGCCAGTGGTACCTGCACCTCTTCGACCCCTCGCAGCCGGACTTCAACTGGGACAACAGCGAGGTGCGCGCCGACTTCGAGACGACGCTGCGCTTCTGGCTCGACCGCGGGGTCGACGGCTTCCGCGTCGACGTGGCGCACGGGCTGGTCAAGGACCCGACCTTCCCGAGCTTCGGCAAGCACCCCGGCGGCCTCATGGAGGTCACCCACGAGGCGCCCTACTGGGACCAGGACGGTGTCCACGAGATCTATCGCAGCTGGCGCACCCTGCTCGACTCCTACGGCGTCCCCGAGCGGATCATGTGCGCCGAGGCCTGGGTGGCGCCGGCGGACCGGCTGGCGCGCTACGTGCGCGAGGACGAGTACCACCAGGCCTTCAACTTCGACTTCCTCGAGACGCCGTGGCAGGCGCAGCCGCTGCGTGCGGTCATCGAGCGCTCCCTGGCGTCCAACGACTCGGTCGGCGCGCCCGCGACCTGGGTGCTGAGCAACCATGACGTGCTGCGTCACGCGAGCCGCTTCGGTCTGCCCGTCGGGGCGCCCCGACCCAACGGGATCGGGGCGGACGACCCGCAGCCCGACGCCGAGCTCGGCCTGCGCCGGGCCCGCGCCGCGACGACGCTCATGCTCGCGCTGCCCGGTGGCGCCTACGTCTACCAGGGCGAGGAGCTCGGGCTGCCCGAGCACACCAGCCTGCCGGCCGAGGCCCGCCAGGACCCGACCTTCGCCCGCACAGGCGGTCTCGAGCTCGGTCGTGACGGCTGCCGCGTCCCCATCCCCTGGACGAAGGGGGGTGCCTCCCTCGGCTTCAACGACACGGGCGCCGCGTGGTTGCCCCAGCCGACGTCCTACGCCGACCTCGCGGTCGACG
>JAKDKQ010000447.1 GCA_030453295.1 Janibacter sp. | reverse complement strand
TGGGTCGTGTCCGATCTGATCATCCCCGATGGTCCGCCGCCGGTCTTCGCCGCGATCGCCGCGATGCTCGTCGTCCAGCCGAGCCTCAACCAGTCGTTGACGAAGGGGGTGGAGCGCAGCGCCGGTGTGGTCGCCGGCGTCCTGCTGGCGACCGGTCTCGGGATGGCCTTCGGCAGCGCGTCGTGGGTGGTCCTCGTCGCCGTGTCGGCGGCCCTGGCGATCTCGTGGGCGCTGCGACTGACGAGCGGGTCTGCCAACCAGGTCGCGATCAGCGCACTCCTCGTGCTCGCCATCGGGGCATCGACCCCGGACTACGCCTTCGTGCGTGTCATCGAGACGATCATCGGCGCCGTGATCGGCGTCGTCATCCATCTGGCTCTCGTCCCGCCCGTGGCGGGCGGGCCCGCGCGAGCGGCGCGCGACGAGCTGGGGGAGGAGACAGCCCAATCGCTCGAGCGGCTGGCCGACGCGCTCGTGGCACGCAAGACGCGGCCGGGGAGGCTCCTGCTGCTCCACGATGCCCGACGGTTGCACCCGCTGCTCGACGAGGCGCTGGAGGCCCTGGACGATGCGGATGACTCCTTGCACCTCAACCCCAGGGCCCGTCGTTATCGCGGTGAGCTCGCCCTCATGCGAGAGAGTCTCGACCTCCTGACCAAGATCGGCACCCAGGTGCGGGGGATGACCCGTGCCTATGTCGACCACTACGACGACGAGGTGCGTGAGGAGCCGGTCGTCGCCGGTATCGCCGAGGAGCTCCTGCGAGCCGCGCACGACACCCGGCTGCACCTGCGCCTGGCGGTGCCAGCGCTACGGGCCGAGCACCTCGACGACACGGCTCCGGCCCTCACAGCGCCCCTGGACGTCAGCGCACCCCACGGAATGCGTTGGATCCTCATCGGGTCCCTCATGGAGGACCTCCGTCGGATCCGGCACGAGCTCGGGGCACAAAGCACCTGAGGGCGTGGCTCGGCGCTAGCCTCGAGTGTCATGGACGCACTCATGGGGGAGCAGATCGCCCGCGCCGGCCTGACCGACTGGCGCAAGCTGGCGCAGGGCCTGCACGCCCGATATCTGGCAGATGACTTCACAACGAGCGCGAGATTCGTTGCGGCAGTGGGGGAGGAGGGCGACTCGATCGGTCACCATCCCAGGGTGTCGATGGGGCCCGGGTTCGTGGACCTGAGGCTCATCTCCGCGGACGCCGTGTACCGCGATGACGACGGCAACGAGCTCGTCTTCGAGTGGGTGACCCAGCAGGACGTCGACCTCGCGCGGCGGATCACGCAGCTCGCGGCTGAGCAGGGACTGGCAGCCGACCCAGCGTCGGTCAGCCATGTCGAGCTCGGTCTGGACACGTCCGACTCCGCCGCGGTCGCGCCCGTGTGGGCGGCTCTGCTGACCGGTGACGCCGATGCCCAAGGGCACGGTTCGCCGAGCGACGAGATTCGCGACGTGACGGGACGGGTACCCAACCTGTGGTTCGGCGAGGCTGACGAAGGGGGCAGCGCGCCACGGTCCTTCCACGTCGAGGTCTACGTGGCACCCGAGGTGGTCGAGCAGCGGGTCGCCGCAGCCGTCGCAGCAGGCGGCATCGTCGTCGACGACAGCCAGTCCCCGGGCCTGACCGTGATCGCCGACCAGGACGGCAACCGAGGCATTGTCTGCGCCGACACCTCGTCGGCACAGGGTTGAGGCGCGCATCAGCAGCGCTGATGCCGCTCGTCGGGTGCCATGGTCTCGACGCCCAGGTCGGTGCTGCCGCGATGAGTCTTGTGTTTTGGGTAGACGACCTCGACATGACCTTCGAGTCGCTGGTCCGGCGGGACACTCCCGCACACACGCCCACCTCACGACACCGGGAATGACGCTCGCCATGGCGCGCGACCCGGACGGCACACTCGTCGAGCTCGTCGCCAAGCGTGTGTGAATCGTGCGGCAGGGGACAGGTCCCGGCCGCTCTGCAGGTGTCACTTCACGACGTGAAGTGACATAATGTGGATTATCGGCGTTTAACTATCGGGAGTTGCATTAGATGCGAGAACTCCCGTCTCTG
>JAKDKQ010000446.1 GCA_030453295.1 Janibacter sp. | reverse complement strand
GTCACGGCCAGCTGGTGGAAGGCGTCGGTGGCGTCCCTCCCTTCGTCCGTCGTGACGTCCTCGTCGCGCACCGAGGTCATCAGGCTGGCGGCCCGCCACCACCGCTCCCGCTTGTTGCCCAGCTCGGGGGCCTCCTCGATGAACCCGTGCTCTGCCAGCTGACGCAGGTGGTAGCTCGTCGCGCCGGAGTTGAGGCCGAGGCGCCGGGCCACCTGGCTGGCGGTCGCCGGGCCGAGGGTGCGCAGCATGCCGAGCAGGCGCATGCGCACCGGGTGCGACAGGGCGCGCAGCTGGGTGACATCGGGGATGACGGAGTCCATGGGAGCGAGCATAGGCTGCAAAGAGATGTTTGCAAAGAGATCTTTGCAGTGCACTGTTCGCGCTCTCGTCAGGCGGTGTTCTCCCTTCGCCCCTAACGTCACCCGCATGACCCGACTCCACAGGTACGCGGCCCTGACCGGCGCCGCCGCGCTCGCGCTGACCGCGAGCCCCGCTCTCGCCCACGACCGCCCGGCACCGCAGGGGGACGGGCAGCACACGCAGGCGGTGCGCTTCGCGACCTTCAACGCCTCGCTCAACCGCGGTAGCGAGGGCCAGCTGGAGCAGGACCTGTCGACCCCCGACAACGAGCAGGCGCGCAATGTCGCCGAGACGATCCAGCGGGTTGACCCCGACGTGGTGCTGGTCAACGAGTTCGACTACTCGCCCGAGGCCGCTCGCCTCTTCCGTGACAACTACCTGGCCGTCGGCCAGCGCGGCGCCGACCCGGTGGAGTACCCGTACCACTACATCGCGCCGAGCAACACGGGCGTGCCGAGCGGTCATGACCTCAACGACGACGGCACGGTCGGTGGTGGCGACGACGCCTACGGCTTCGGGCTCTTCCCCGGGCAGTACGGGATGGTCGTCTACAGCAAGTACCCGATCGACACCCGCAAGGTGCGCACCTTCCAGCTGCTGAAGTGGCAGGCGATGCCGGGCAACCGCATCCCCACCGACTTCTACTCGCCGGCCGAGCAGGCCGACCTGCGGCTGAGCTCCAAGAGCCACTGGGACCTGCCGATCGAGATCGGCAACCGGACCGTCCACTTCCTCACCAGCCACCCGACGCCTCCCACCTTCGACGGGCCCGAGGACCGCAACGGGCGACGCAACGCCGACGAGATCCGCTTCTGGGCCGACTACGTGAGCGGTGGCCGGCAGGCGCGCTGGATCCGGGACGACGAAGGGGGCCGAGGTGGCCTCTCGCAGGGCACCAGCTTCGTCATCGCGGGCGACCTGAACGCCGACCCGAACGACGGCGACAGCACCGACGACGCGATCCACCAGCTCCTCGACCACCCGCGGGTCAACTCCTCCGTGACCCCGACGAGCGAGGGCGCGGTCGAGGCCAGCGAGCAGCAGGGCGCGATCAACGCCGGGCACGTCGGTGACCCGGCCCAGGACACCGCCGACTTCGCCGAGCCTCCGGGCAACATCCGCGCCGACTACGTCCTGCCGAGCCGCGACCTGCCGATCCGTGACGCCCGGGTGTTCTGGCCCACGAGCGAGGATCCGCTGTCGCGCCTCACCGGCAGCTACCCCTTCCCGACGAGTGACCACCGGTTGGTCTGGGTCGACACCGAGGTCGGCCGGGGCCACGGCCAACGCGACTGACCCTCCCTTCGTCCACGGCGCGACGGGGGCGACGGGGGCGACGGCGTTGCGGTGAGAGGCGCCGCGCGCGTTAGTGTCGCAACATGTCCTCCGTGGCCCTCGGTGACCAACACCTCGACCTGATCGACGACTACCGAGGGGTGGTCACGAGCAGCGAGGGAGTCGACGAGCTCGTCACCCTCGACGGGGTGCGCGAGGCCTCCCAGCCCCTCGCCGATCAGATGGTCGAGGCCGGCCTGCCCGCACTGCTCGCCGCGCGCTCGGCCACCCGGCGCTTCGTGGCCGATGACGGCATCACCTACGGCGCCGGTGTCTCCCCGGAGGACAGCGAGTCCCCCGAGGGCCGCCAGATCCCCACCGAGCCCCGCACGTGGGACCTCGACCCCCTCCCGCTGACCTTCG
>JAKDKQ010000073.1 GCA_030453295.1 Janibacter sp. | reverse complement strand
GGCACTCTCAAGGGAGGCGACACTGGAGGTGCACCAGACCTCCCTTCGAACCGAGCCAGACCGGTCAACCTCGCCAAGACCAACGTCAAGGGCACAAAGCCCAAGGACAAGGTCGAGGTCAAGTACGAGGACTGCACCAACTCCATGAGCGAGTGCGCCGGTACCCGCGCGGGCTGCTCGACGCTCTCCGGCAACCCCAACTACTTCGAGCCGCCCACCGTGACGTACGTCAGCGTCAACGACGGAGCGTGGGAGCGCACGCGGCTCTCGTGCGGCATGCCCGACTCCGTGACCATCGACCAGGGCCCCGGTCAGCCACCCCTGGTCGTCCCGATCCAGGCCCCGCCCGTCCCCACCTTCGCGCAGATCCAGACCG
The DNA here is from genome assembly GCA_030453295.1 of Janibacter sp. Lineage (GTDB taxonomy): Bacteria > Actinomycetota > Actinomycetes > Actinomycetales > Dermatophilaceae > Janibacter. The sequence continues at coordinate 8,598 of JAKDKQ010000073.1, read as the reverse complement.
CCTTCCGCGAGCTGCCCTTCAGCAAGCCCAGCGTCACCGTCCAACCCGTGGGCATGAAGACACTCATCAACTTCACGACCTTCTACGCCGCCTCGTGGCCCAACAACACCGGCCTCGAGCCCGGCGAGACCAGCAAGCCCGTCAAGCTGCTGTCGTGGACCGTCGAGTTCAAGGTCGCCGCACAGGACTACCGCTACGACTTCGGCGACGGCACCCACTCCGACTGGACCACCAGCCCCGGCGGCACCTACCCCGACGGCGACATCACCCACCAGTACGACGACACCGGCGACGTGGACATCAAGGTCGACGCCCGCCTCACCGGTCAGTACCGCGTCAACGGCGGTGACTGGCAGGACATCGCCACCACCGCCAACCTCCAGGACGAGCCCGTTGCCGCCCTCACCGTCGTCGGCACCAAGACCCGCCTGACCACCGACGCAGGCTGACCAGCCGCGCTCACCCGGGCTGGTTCACCACGTGAGTCACGACCGGAGGCGCCAGACAGACCGCCTCTTCCTCGACCTTTGGCCCCTCTAGGCCTCTTCCATCGCGCGGCGGCGAACCTCGGTCTTGAACCCCGCCCGCAGTGCCTCGATCGGGGTGGGCCCGCCGGGCAGCGTTTCGTCCCGGGCGAACATCCACTCGATGATCTCCTCGTCGGAGAATGCGGCATCGGCCAGCACCGTGAAGGTCCCGACCAGCTCGGGCAGAGGCCCCTCCGCCCCGAGGAAGGCCTCCGGCACGTGGAGCACATTGCGCTCCCCACGGCGCAGGGCGATCAGCTGCCGCTCATCGACCATCCGACGCACATCGGACAGCCGCACGTCGAGGCGCTCCGCGACGTCAGGAAGGGACAGCCAGGTCTCAAGATCAGGGGTGTCATTCACGCCGGCCAGTGTGTCAGAGCCAGCCTCGCCAACCACACCCCGAGGCGTGTCCCACGCGCAACAACGCACGATCCACGCTCATCTTCGGTACCGTCGACGCAGAAGCCACATCCGTCACACCAGCAACAGGCGCCACAGTCGCCATGTCTCCCGCCCCAAGGGCGTTCCCCTGCGCCCCCGACATCGGAGTCCCCCACATGGTACTTCCGCTCCTCGTCACCATCCCCGCAGTCCCCGTCACCCCGGTGATCGACCTGTCTGCCGAGACCACGACGCAGACGTCTGCCACCCAGAGCGCACGGCACCACACCGTGCGCGACGGCGAGACGATCTACGACATCGCGGCCCGCTACCGCGTCTCCCCCTCGGCCCTGCTCTCACGCAACAGCCTGTCGGCCGACGAGTTCATCCACCCGGGACAAAAGCTGCGGATCCCTGGCCGCTCCGGCGCCACCTCCCCTTCGTCCTCCTCGAAGCCGGCGCGCTCCGGCTCCACCCGCACCTATGTCGTGCGCAGCGGCGACACCCTGACCGGCATCGCCGCGCGGCACCACATGAGCGTCGAGCGTCTGCGCTCCCTCAACGACCTCAGCGGCCGGTTCATCCACCCCGGGGACAGGCTGCGGGTCACCGGCACGGCTGCCAAGCCCGCCAAGCGCGCCACCTCCAGCCGCACGTCGAGCACGTCCACCCACACGGTGCGCAGCGGCGAGACCCTCACCGGCATCGCCGCGCGGCACGACATGAGCGTCGCGCGCCTGGCCAAGCTCAACAGCATCTCCAGCAGCGACTTCATCCACCCGGGGACGAAGCTCAAGGTCGCCGGCACGCCCAAGAGCTCGTCCGCCGCGGCACCCGCGAAGAAGAAGGCGACGAAGAACAACACCTTCGCCGGCCGGACCTACTCGGACACGATCGTCGACGCCGCTGACCGCAACCGCCGCACCCTGTCCACGCGCTCCGTCCCGAGCCGCGCCGAGACCAAGGCCAAGATCACCCGGATCTCGCGCCAGCACGGCCTCGACCCGTCGATCGCTCTGGCCATCTCCTACCAGGAGTCCGGGTGGAACCAGCGCCAGGTCTCCGTGGCCAATGCCGTCGGCACGATGCAGGTCATCCCCAGCTCGGGAGAGTGGACCTCCCAGATGGCCGGCCGCAATCTCGACCTGCTCGACACCGACGACAACATCACCGCCGGCGTCCTCCTGCTCAAGGTGCTCACCCAGCAGGCCGACAGCACCGACGAGGCCATCGCCGGGTACTACCAGGGCCTGGCGTCCGTGGAGTCCAACGGCATGTACTCGGACACCAAGCAGTACGTGAAGAACGTCAAGGCGCTCCGAACCCGGATGTGACGGATGGACGAAGGGGGCGAATCTAGACTTTGGGCGTGACCACCGCATCCACCCACCCGCTCGTCGGCGAACTCGTCGACGGCCGGTACCGGGTCCTGCGCCATCTCGCTGACGGCGGGATGGCGACCGTCCTGCTCGCCACCGACACCCGGCTGGACCGGGAGGTGGCGCTGAAGGTCATGCGCCCCGACCTCGCGGCGGACGACACCTTCGTCTCGCGATTTCGTCGCGAGGCCCGCTCCGCGGCGCGACTGAGCCACCCCAATGTCGTGCCCGTCTTCGACCAGGGCGAGGACGGCGGGCAGGTCTTCCTCGCGATGGAGTACGTCGAAGGACGTACCGCTCGAGCAGTCATCGACGCAGAGGGGGCTCTCACCCCGCGGGCCGCGCTCGACATCCTCGAGCCGGTCCTCACCGGCCTCGCCGCCGCGCACGAGGCCGGGTACATCCACCGCGACGTCAAGCCCGAAAACGTGCTCATCGCCGACCGTGGCCCGATCAAGGTCGCGGACTTCGGGCTGGCCCGGGCGGTCACCTCCCAGACCACCACGGCCGAGGACGGCGTGCTCTTCGGCACCGTCGCCTATCTCTCCCCCGAGCAGGTCGAGCGGGGCATCGCCGATGCGCGCAGCGACGTCTACGCCGCGGGACTCATCCTTTTCGAGCTGCTCACCGGTCAGCGCGCGGTCGAGGGCGAGTCCCCGATCCACGTCGCCTTCCAGCACGTCCACGGGTCGCTGCCCGTGCCCTCCGAGGTCGTCGACGGACTGCCGCCCGAGCTGGACGAGCTCGTCGCCCTGGCGACCCACCGCGACCCCGATGAGCGCCCCCGCGACGCGGGCGACTACCTCGCCGAGCTGCAGCGGGTGCGTGCCGGCCTGACCCCTGACCAGCTGGACCGTCGCCCACCGCCCGAGCGCCGGGCCGCCGTGGCCGGCACGGCGACCATCGCCCACGCCCGCCCGCGACCGACGACCGCCATCGCGACGACCACCGCAGGCAGCGGTGGCGACGACACGACGACGGAGCCGACACCCCCTTCGCGCCGTCGTCGACGTGGCCGCGGTGCCCTCGTGACCCTCCTGCTCGCCGGACTCATCGCGGCCGGCGGTGGCTGGTGGTGGACCCAGGAGGGCCCGGGCAGCACGGTCCTCGTCCCCGAGCTGGCCGGTCAGTCCCACGCGGACGTCGAGTCCATCCTGACGCAGCACGAGCTCTCGCTCACCGAGCAGCGCGCCTTCGACGAGACCGTGCCCGAGGGTGACGCGATCACCTCCAACCCGCCGATCGGCACGCAACTGTCCAAGGGCAGCGACGTCACCGTCGTCTTCTCCAAGGGCCCTGAGCGCTACGAGGTCCCCGCTCTCGACGGCCGGACCACCGCGCAGGCGACAGCAGACCTCAAGGCGGAGCACCTCACCGTTGGCACCACATCCCAGGCATGGCACGCCGAGGTCCCCACGGGGCAGGTCGTCTCCTCCACCCCTGCCGCGGGCACGAGCCTCAAGCGCGACGCCACGGTCAACCTGGTGATCTCCAAGGGCCCCGAGCCGGTCGCCGTCCCGAGCGTCATCGGCAAGCCCTCCGCCGATGCCACGACCGCCATCGAGGCCGCCGACCTCGAGGTGGCCGAGGCCGACGAGGTCTACTCCACCTCGGTGGCCAAGGGCGCGGTCGTCAGCCAGAGCCCCACGAGCGGGACGCTCCTGCCCGGGGAGACGGTGACGATCACGGTGTCCAAGGGCCCGGAGATGGTGGCGGTCCCCGACGTCAACGGCCTCAGCCGGGCTGCCGCGACCAAAAAGCTGCAGGACGCCGGGTTCAAGGTGTCGGTGCAGACCTTCCTGGGTGGCCCCCTCGACGAGGTCCGTGCCTCGCGCCCCGGCAGCGGCAGCGCCCCCAAGGGCTCCACGGTCACGATCCTCGTCGTCTGACCCGCCTCACTGACACGACCGACGTCGGTCGGGACGCCGATGGCCCGTCACCACGCACGGGTGACGGGCCATCGATCGTGCTGGGTCAGCGCTGGCTGAGCATCTCCGCGGTGAGGAAGGCCAGCTCGAGGCTCTGCTGGTGGTTCAGACGCGGGTCGCAGACGCTCTCGTAGCGCTTGTTGAGGTCGGCGTCGAGGATCCGCTCGGCGCCACCGAGGCACTCCGTGACGTCATTGCCGGTGAGCTCGATGTGCAGACCACCCGGGACGGTGCCGAGCGAGCGGTGCACCTCGAAGAAGCCACGCACCTCGTCGACGACGTCGTCGAAGTCACGCGTCTTGAAGCCGGACGCGGACTCGAAGGTGTTGCCGTGCATCGGGTCGCAGATCCACGTGACGATGGCGCCGGAGTCACGCACCTTTTCCACGATGGAGGGCATCGCGTCGCGGATCTTGCCCGAGCCCATCCGGGTGATGAAGGTCAGACGGCCCGGCTCGCGGTGCGGGTCGAGCAGGTCGATGATCCGCAGCAGCTCGTCGGGGTCGGCCTTGTCCGAGACCTTCATCCCGATCGGGTTGCGGATCCGGCTGACGAAGTCGAGGTGCGCGTGGTCGAGCTGACGGGTGCGCTCCCCGACCCACAGGAAGTGGCCGGAGGTGTCGTAGAGGTCGCCGGTGCGCGAGTCGACGCGGGTCATCGGGCGCTCGTAGTCCAGCAGCAGCGCCTCGTGAGCGGACCAGAACTCCGTGCCCCGCAGAGCATCGAAGTCGACGCCGCAGGCAGCCATGAAGCGCATCGCCTTGTCGATCTCGCGGGCCAGTCCCTCGTAGCGACGGTTGGCCGAGTTGGAGACGAAGCCGACGTTCCAGTCATGCACCCGCCGCAGGTCGGCGAAACCTCCCTGGGTGAAGGCCCGCACGAGGTTCAACGTGGCGGCGCTCGTGTGGTACCCGCGCACCAGCCGCTGCGGGTCAGGGTTGCGCGACTCGGGCGTGAAGGCGAAGTCGTTGACCATGTCGCCGCGGTAGGCCGGCAGGGTCACGCCGTCGCGGGTCTCGGTGTCCTTGCTGCGGGGCTTGGCGAACTGGCCCGCCATGCGGCCCATCTTCACCACCGGCATGCCAGCGCCGTAGGTCAGCACCGCGGCCATCTGCAGGATCGTCTTGATCCGGTCGCGGATGTTGTCGGCGGTGGCGTGCACAAAGGTCTCGGCGCAGTCGCCGCCCTGGAGCACGAAGGCCTCACCGATGGAGGCCGCGGCCATCCGGTCGCGCAGGTTGTCGCACTCCCCCGCAAAGACGAGCGGCGGATAGGTCGCCAGCTGCGCCACGGCGTCGTCGAGGGCAGCACGGTCAGGCCAGTTGGGCTGCTGCGCTGCAGGCAGGTCGCTGGTGATCGTGGCTGGGGACATGGAGGAGGGCACTGCGGTGGTCACCTGCCAAGGATAGGCCGCGTCCCCCGCAGGCCTTGCACCCGTCCAACCAGAGGACGAAGGGAGGTCACTCCGGCTGGTCGAGACCCCGGCTGATCGCGAAGCGGGTCAGCTCCACCCGGTTGTGCAGGTGGAGCTTGCCGAGGATGTTCTGCACGTGGTTCTGGACCGTGCGGTGGGACAGGACCAGGTCGGCCGCGATCTCCTTGGCGGTCATCCCCATGGCGACATAGCGCAGGATCTCCGTCTCGCGCTCGGTGAGCTCCGGGACCCGTGAGGTCTCCTGCGCCGGCTCCGGCTCGGTGCGAGCCCGGCTGCTCATCTCACGGAACTCCCCGAGCACGAGCCCGGCGAGGCCCGGGGTGAAGACCGCGTCGCCGGCGCCGGTCGCCGTCACGGCGTCGCGGATCTCGGCGGGCGAGGCCGACTTGACCAGGTAGCCACTCGCCCCGGCCTTGACGGCCGCGAGGACGTCGTGCTCCTCACCGCTCGCGGAGAGGATCAGCACCTTGGTGGTCAGGTCGCTGATCGCCGTGCACACCTCGTCACCACGCAGCTCGGGCAGGTTGAGGTCGAGGACCAGGACATCGGGCACGGTCGCCCTCGTGCGCCGCACGGTGGAGGGACCATCGGCTGCGGTGCCGACGATGTCGAACCCCGCCTCCTCGAGGTCGCGGACCAGGGCGTCTCGCCACAACGGGTGGTCATCAGCGACGAGGACCGTGAGTGGGGTGGAAGGCTCGCTCATGGGGTGGAGCCTGCCACGTACGGTGCCGCGAGGGTGAGCGTGACCGTCGTGCCTCGACCGCCCGGTGAGCGCCAGCTCGCGTCCCCGCCGAGATCGAGCATCCGGCCGCGGATCGAGCTGCTCGCGCCGAGTCGGCCCTCCTCCACGGCTCGCACGAGCCGGTCCGGCTCCATCCCGGCACCGTTGTCGCGGATGACGACCTCGATCCCCCGGTCGTCCGCGTCGAGCAGCACCCAGGCCTTGGCGCCGGGGCCGGCGTGGCGCGCGACATTGTCGAGCGCGGCGGCGACGGCGGCCTCGACCTCCCTGGCGGCGTGGGCCGGCAGGCGCACCGAGCCGGCGGGGAGGACCACGTCGACGTCCGCGGAGCGCATGGCAGCCAGCCCGGCCGTCAGGTCGCGGACCTCGTCACGACCACCCGAGGAGGCCTCGCCCGCGGTCGGCTCGAAGCGGGTGATGAGGGTGCGCAGAGAACGCTCCTGGTCGGCGGCGAGGTCGGCCAGGACCCTCCCTTCGTCCCCGAGGTCGCGTCCGCGGCGGTTGATCATCGCGAGCGCCTGCAGGACCCCGTCGTGCACCTCGCGCCCGATACGCTCACGCTCGGCGAGCCGCTCGCTGATGGAGAGTGCCTGCTCGAGCCTCTTCTGGCTCTCCCGGGCCAGCTGGACCGCGAGGCCGACGAGGATCCCGACGATGAAGAGCAAAAAGATGTTGTGCCAGGTCAGCTGGCTGGCCTGCTCGGCCTGGACGAGGTTGGCGACCGAGATGACCGTCGCGGCGACGATGCCGCCGGGGATGCCGCTGAGGAGCGCGCCGGCCATGACCGGCGCGGCCGACCAGACCCCGGGGATCGTCGAGATGCCGGCGCTGACCTCCGCCGCCGAGTAGACCTCGCTGGTGAGGAAGATCCCGATGCAGGCGATGACGAGCTCGATGCCGATCGCCGTCCGCGTCGGGCGAGGAAGCAGCGGGGCGGCGATCGACCAGGCGAGCGCGACGAGCCCCCACAGCACGATCGGCCACCACAGGACGACGTGCTCGCTGTGCACACCGACGAGGATGCCTGCGTAGAGGAGAGCGATGAAGCGGTAGAGCGCGAGACCGCGTCCGCCGGCGGAGTCGATCAGGGGCGACGGGTTGTAGTGCCGACGCAGCGAGCTCTCCCCCGGGTCCAGCAGCATGGGCCTACAGCCCGTCCTTGCTCTCCTCGGACCAGGGGTCGTTGTCCCCGGGACGGTCACCCTGCTCGATGATGTCCTCGAGCTCAGGGACCGCACGGCCGGGACGGGCCGCCTCCTGCAGCTCGCGAGCGCGACGCCTGGCCTTGGTCAGCAGCTTTTCCTTCATCGACGTCGCGTACATGTCGACGTACTCCTGGTCGGACAGCTGCATCAGCTCGTACATGATCTCGTCGGTGATCGAGCGCAGGACGAATCGGTCGCCCTCCATGCCCTCGTACCGGGAGAAGTCGAGTGGCTTGCCGATCTTGACGCCGATGCGCCGGATGTTGGGGATCAGCTGACCGGTCGGCTGGGCCTTGTCGGTGTCGATCATCGCGACGGGGATGACGGGCACCCCTGCGGTCAGGGCCATCCGGGCGACACCAGTGCGTCCTCGGTAGAGGCGCGAGTCGGGCGAGCGGGTGCCCTCGGGGTAGAGACCGAGCAGGTCCCCCTGGTCGAGCACGCTGAGGCCGGCCCGTAGCGCCGCCTCGCTCGCCTTGCCTCCGCTGCGGTCGATGGGCAGCTGACCCAGAGCACCCATGATCCGTGCGGTGAGCCATCCCTTGATGCCGGACCCGGTGAAGTAGTCGGACTTGGCCAAGAAGGTCAGCCGACGCTCCATCACCAGGGGCAGGAAGACCGAGTCCGAGAAGGACAGATGGTTGCTGGCGAGGATCGCTGCCCCGTCGGCGGGGATGTGCTCGAGACCCTCCACCCGGGGTCGAAAGAGCACCTTGAGCAGTGGTCCGAGGACCACCCGCTTGAGAAACCAGTACAGCACCGTCGCCTCACCTCCAGATCGCAGCGAACTCTACGGTAAGGAGCGACCCGACGGTACGTGCGAGGATGTCCATGAGGCGTGGACGACATCCAGATGGGTGGATCAGCAGATGAGCGAGCCGCAGCACCCCGACGAACGTGACGTCGACGCGGCCTTCGAGGCGATCGTGGCCCGGTGGGACGACGACGAGGGCCCCGACGCGCAGGCCCCCGCGCACGCCCCGCGCCCCCCCCCC
>JAKDKQ010000445.1 GCA_030453295.1 Janibacter sp. | reverse complement strand
CAGGTCGGCGACGTCCTGGACGGACAGCGTCGAGCCGGGGGCGAAGGGGGGACGGCGAGTCATGTGCGCCAGCCTAGGCGCACTGGCCTCCGGTCTCGTCGACGCGGGCGCCCGCGGCCACGAGGGACTCGGCCAGGGCAGTCCGCCGGTAGGCGACCGAGCCACCGGAGCGTCTCTTGTCCACGAGCCCGGCTCGGGTGAGCACGCCGAGATGGTAGGAGATCGTCGACTCTGATCGCCCGTCGAGGCGGCTGAGGTCGCGAGTCGTGCGCGGGCGGTCGAGTCGCAGCAGGATCGCGCGACGTCCCTGCCCGATGAGTTCGGCGACGTCGTGGACCGGGTCGTCGGCGGACTGGTGTCGCCGGGACCACAGCAGCGCGGTTCCGCGGGCCGGGTAGGTCACCACGGGGCTGTCGGGACGCTCCGCGGTGAACTGCACCCGACCCGTGTGGGCGGTGCTCGGGACGAAGAGGACCCCGTCGTCGGCCCAGTCGACGACACCCTCGTAGGGCCGCTGCAGCGTCAGCTCCGAGCCCGTCCACGTCAGACCACCCAGGTCATCGAGCATGGCGGCCCATCCCCGCGTGGAGATCTGCGTGCCTCGCTCGGCGATGTCGGCCTCGAGGACCGAGCGCACGAGCGGCCAGTCATCGGCCAGGCCGTGGGCGTGGAAGAGCTGGATCGCTCGGGCGGCCTCCTCGGCGACAGCCCTCGGCCCGGCGGCAACGACCTCCGCAAGCGCTCGGGGGAGAGGCCGGCGCCACGCCAGGTAGGCCTCCTCAGAGGCGAACTGCTCGACGACCTCCGGTCGCACCGGGCGCCCGGCAAGACCGATGTCGAGGTGATAATCGACGATCTCCTCCGGGGTGGTGGCGATCGTCTCCACCACCTCGTCGATCGTGAGCCGTGTGCCGGTCGGTCGCGGCGTGAGGAAGTCGGGCGTGTAGTCGTGATCGACGGGCGCCAGGGCGTGCAACACCGCCAGCGTGGGCTCGTCGAGTGCCTCGGCCGCTCGGCGGTTCCACCGCGAGGTGTGGTGGACCGCCCCCAGGGCGGTCGGCGGAGGGCTCGCACGAGAGCGCAAGGTCGCCATGACCTCGACAGCAGGGGAGCTGGCGAAGCGAGATCGGGCGAGCACCTCTGAGTCGACGAGGATGTGGATGCTCACGGGTGACCTCCTGACGGGTTCAGCGCCGCCACACCTCCGCCTCGGTGACGAAGGCCGACGAGCTCGGGCGGCTCGGGGTGCCGCTCGTGACGATCTCACCCTCCATCATGCGACCACCGACGCGTCCCTGCCCGCTGAAGCACGGCCCGAGCACGAGGTGGAGCGAGTGGTCGACGGTGCCGAGAGGGAAGTCGTCGGTGGCCCATTCCCTGCGGTCGCGCACGTCACCCAGCTGCAGACTCACGTTGCCTGCCCGCACGCGCGCGCCGGTGGCCAGGTCGATATCGACATGTGCGGGGACGTGGTGGAAGACCGGGTCGGGCCACGGGAGCCCCTCGACCTCGGGGAAGTGCCGGGTGAAGTCACGCTCCAGCCATGACGCGAGGCGCTGGTGGCGGCTGTAGACGTGCACCTCGTCGTCCTCCCAGCGGATGACGGCGGTCCCTGCTCCCATGGGTGACCAGTCGACGCGCCAGGCGGAGACATAGGCCGTGACCCGGTCGCCGTCGAAGAGCTGGAAGCCGGGGTTGGCCCCGACGAGCACGACCCTGCGGGTCGCGGGGTCACTGCTGCTGCTCCGGGTGCTCGCGGCGGCCGGACCGGCCACGATCGAGGTCGCCGCGGCGACCGAGGCCGCGAGGCTGGTCCCGAGGACGCCACGACGGGCGATCCTGCTCGTGCCGGCTGTAGCGGTGGTGTCGTCGTTCATCAGGTCCTCCTGTGTCTGGGACCTCCACAGTCGTGCGCGCCGGTCGGGGCGGCAAGGGATTCGATGACCTTCGAAAGGGTCGGCTCAGGCCGGCTGGTCGACCCAGCGCGACCCCGCATCACGCAGGGCTCCCGTGCCCGCCGTGAGCTCGGCGACAAGCGGAGCGAGCCCCTCCTGGTCGTCGGCCGCGACACCCA
>JAKDKQ010000444.1 GCA_030453295.1 Janibacter sp. | reverse complement strand
GCGTCCTCGGGCCGGCAGAAGACGAACATCTCGGTCTTCTGGAACTGGTGCACGCGGAAGATGCCGCGGGTGTCCTTGCCATAGCTGCCGGCCTCGCGACGGAAGCAGGTCGACGTCGAGACATAGCGGATCGGCCCGTCACGCAGGTCGAGGATCTCGTCGGCGTGGAAACCTGCGAGCGCGACCTCGGAGGTGCCGGTGAGGTAGAGGTCGTCGGCGGGCAGGTGGTAGACGTCGTCGTGCGCGTCGAGGTAGCCGGTCCCCGCCATCGTCTCGGGGCGCACGAGGGTCGGCACGACGAGCGGGGTGAAGCCCTCCTCGGCAGCGATCTGCTGCGCCAGCCCCATGAGGGCCATCTCCAGCTGCGCACCGGCACCCTTGAGGTAGTAGAAGCGGCTGCCGCTCACCTTGGCGCCGCGCTCCATGTCGATGGCGCCGAGCAGCTCGCCGAGCTCGAGGTGGTCCTTGGGCGCGAAGCCCTCCGCGGCGAAGTCGCGCGGCGTCCCAACCTCCTCGAGCAGATCGAAGTCCTCCTCGCCACCGGCGGGGACGCCCTCCTGGATGACATTGCCGATGGAGCGAAGGGAGGTGTCCAGCTCCGCCTTGGCGGTGTCCGCCGCGGCCTCGAGCTCCTTGACGCGAGCAGACATCGCGGCGCCCTTGTCCCGCAGACCGGCTGCCTGGGCCTCGAGCGCGGGGAGGTCGGCGCTGTCCGGGTCGGACTTCTTGAGCTTGCCCAGCCGCCCCATGACGGGCCCGAGCTCCTTGCTCGCGGCCTTTTGCTCCGACCGGGCCGCTTCGAAGGCCTGGATCGAGGTGCGCCGGCGCTCGTCCGCGGCGATGACGGCGTCGACGAGCGACTCGTCCTCGCCGCGGGCACGCTGGCTCGCTCGGACGGCGTCGGGCTGGTCACGCAAGAACTTGAGGTCGATCACGCTGTGCAGGATATCTGCGATGGGCGCCGGCTCGGACCCCCACCGAGCAGTGCGCTCCCGACGCCTCGCGCTGAGGTAGCGTCACCGACGTGTCGGACTGGACCCTCTTGGCGCTCGCCATCGCCCTCTCGCTGGCCCTCGTCGGCGTCATCGTCGGGCTCGTCCTGGCCGGCCCCGGCACTGCACGCGCCACCCGCGGACGCCGCCGGCCGGAGCGCAGCAGCTTCCGCAGGGAAGGCAAGAGCAAGCGCGAGCGGCGAGCAGCGATCATCATCAACCCGACCAAGTTCGACGATGTCGCCCTCGTGCGGGCGGAGCTGACGGCGGCGAGCGCCCGACTCGGCTGGGTCGAACCCCTCTTCATCGAGACGACGGCGCAGGACCCCGGCACCGGTCAGGCCCGGCTGGCACTCGAGGAGGGCGTGGACCTCGTCTGTCCCCTCGGCGGTGACGGCACCACGCGCGCGGTCGCGGTGGCGCTTGCCGGGACGCGCACCCCGATGGGGCTGCTGCCCAAGGGCACCGGCAACCTGCTGGCCCGCAATCTCGACATCCCCGTGGGCGCCGATCTCGTGCCGGCGCTGCAGGTGGCCTACAGCGGCCGCAACAAGGCGGTCGACGTGGCGTGGCTCGAGCTCGACCCCGCGGAGGAGCCGGCCACGGACGACTCGGGCCAGGCCGAGGAGCCGGTCGAGGGACCACCCGTGCAGCGTCACCCCTTCCTCGTCATGGCGGGCATGGGCTTCGACGCCGAGATCATGGGCGGCACGAGCGAGGAGTTCAAGGCACGGGTCGGCTGGAGCGCCTACTTCGTCACCGGGTTCCGCAAGCTCTTCGTCAAGCGCTTCCGCGTGCGGTGGAGCATCGACGGGCGCGTCCAGGAGCCGGTGCTCGCGCGCACGATCCTCATCTGCAACTGCGGCACCCTCCAGGGCGGCATCCAGCTCGTCCCGAGCGGCCGCGTCGACGACGGTCAGCTCGACGGCGTGGTCATCGCCCCCAAGACCCTCATCGGCTGGGGTTCGATCGCGCTGCGCGTGCTCGGACGCTCAGAGCGTGACAGCAACGAGATGATCCGCACGACCGGAGCGCTCTACACGGTCGAGGTCGACGAGCCGCACCCCGTCCAGGTCGACGGCGA
>JAKDKQ010000443.1 GCA_030453295.1 Janibacter sp. | reverse complement strand
TCGCGAAGGCGAAGTACAGCGAGCCGTCGATGTTCTTGCCGACCTTGGCCAGGTCAGCAGGAGGCGCACCGATCGCCGATCCCTTGATCGCGAGGTCCGGCGCGTAGCTGCCAGCGAGCTCGGCCGCGGCCGCGGCCGCGCCACCCCCCTGCGAGTAGCCCATGAGGCCGATGGGGTTGGCATTGGTCACGCCGCTGCCCTTGAGGTTCTTGGTGGCGCGCGCCATGTCGAGGACCGCGCGACCCTGCGCCTCACGCACCATGTAGGTGTGCGTGCCCGGGGTCCCCAGACCCTGGTAGTCGGTCATCGACACGGCGTACCCGCGGGCGACCAGGGGGGCGATGCCCAGACCCTCGTACTCGACGAGGTTTTCCATCTGCTGGGACGGGGCGCACGCATCGCCCATGCCCTGCGTGCCGGCGGCGTAGGAGACCAGCGGGCGGGCGGACGCGCCGACGTACGTCGTCTTCGGGACGAAGACGGTGCCGGTGACGGCGATCGGGCGGCCCTTGCCGTCGGTCGAGGAGTACATGACGCGGGTCGCGGTGACCACGCTCGTGGACAGCCCCAGCGGGTCGAGCAGCAACGGTGCCGGCTCCGACCGGATGAGGGTGCCCGGCGTGGCGGGGATGGTGGCCGGCGGCTCGTAGAAGGCGTCGCGCTCGGGCTCGGGGGTGTTGGTGAGGGTCTGGGCGCCGGCGGTGCCGGGGATGTCCTTGTGGTCGGCACTGGCGTTGCCGGCGAGCGGGAGGGTGACGGCGACCGCGAGGGTCGCCGCGGCAACGGCACGCGTGGTGAGGGAGGTCATCTGTGTCCTGTCATGAGCATGGGCGAGTTCGTCGACCTCGCAGGGGGTGTCCCCGGACTCGATGACCTCGTCGTTGTGGCGGTGAGGACAAGTTACTGGCGAGTCATGCTGCTGACAACCGGTGGATGATGTGGCCATGCACTCACTCGTCCTCGCGTCCGCCTCGCCCGCACGTCTGCACCTGCTGCGCGCCAGCGGGATCGAGCCACGCGTGGTCGTCAGCTCCGTCGACGAGGACGCCGTCGAGCACGTGGCCCGCCAGCAGGACCCGCACCTGTCGCCCTCCCGGCTGGCCCAGCTGCTGGCCGAGGCGAAGGGAGCGGCGGTCGCCGGTCGCATCGGGCAGGATGCCCGCTTCGTCCTCGCCTGCGACTCCGTCCTCGAGGTCGACGGGCAGGTCCACGGCAAGCCGGGCACGCCGCAGGTCGCCCGTGAGCGGTGGCAGCAGATCAGCGGCCGCTCCGCCGTGCTCCACACCGGGCACCACCTGGTGGACACGCGTGACGGCCGCACCGCCGGTGCTCCGGCGAGTGCGACCGTCCGGTTCGCCGCTGTGGGCGACGCCGAGATCGAGGGCTATGTCGCGACCGGAGAGCCGCTCCACGTGGCCGGCGGCTTCACCCTCGACGGGCTGGGCGCCCCCTTCGTCGAGTCGATCGAGGGGCACCCCAGCACCGTCATCGGGCTCTGCCTGCCAGTACTGCGACGTCTCCTCGCCGACCTCGGCGCCGACTGGTGGGAGGTCGCTGCAGGTCAGTCGCGCGGGTAGGCGACCGCCGCCTGGGCGTCCACGATGCCGCGACCGTAGAGGGCGCTGAACCCACCGCGGATGCCGAGCAGCGGGTGACGTGAGGTCGACAGGATCGCCTGCTCGACATTGCCCATGCTGCGTCCTTGGCCGAACAGGATCGCGGCGACTCCCGCGACGTGCGGAGTGGCCATCGAGGTCCCGGCGAAGGCCGCGTAGTCCTTGCCCTCGCCGCACTCGTCGGTGCCGGTGCCGCGCGGCACGGTGGAGATGATGTCGTCGGAGCAGGGACCACCGAGGAGCCGCCCGGAGCCACCCGGTCCGGCGACGCCCTTGCCGTCGAGCTTCACCGGCAGCTCGGAGAAGTAGGACTTCAGCTGGTTGCGGTCGGTGGCGCCCACGCAGATCGAGTCACTGCTGAAGGCCGGGTCGTTGCACAGCAGGGTCGAGGTGTTGCCGGCGGCCGCCACGGTCAGCGTGCCCTTGTCGCGGGCGTACTGGATCGCGTCCTTCATCGTCGTGTCG
>JAKDKQ010000442.1 GCA_030453295.1 Janibacter sp. | reverse complement strand
CTCGGTCAGCCGCAGATGCAGGCCGTCGTCATCGACGTGGCCCGCTTCGACGGGGAGGACGGGCTCCTCCTCATCGCCGAGACGCTGCCTGACGGCCCCTCGCGGGCCTGGGCCGTCACGTCCGGGTGCGAACCCATCTGGCCCGACTCCGTCGACGTCCCCACGAAGTGACGCTGCGGGTGCACCCAGCACCCATGGAACAACACCGGCCTACGATGGCGTTGTCATCGTCAGACCCCGCGCGCTCCGTGCGTGCCCTCACCGACCCAAGGACTCACCTCGTGGCCGACGCCAGCACCGACATCCGCAATGTCATCATCATCGGTTCCGGCCCGGCGGGTTACACCGCAGCCGTCTACGCCGCACGGGCCAACCTCGAGCCCCTGATGTTCGAGGGGTCCGTCACCGCCGGTGGCGCGCTGATGAACACCACTGATGTCGAGAACTTCCCGGGTTTCATCGACGGGATCATGGGTCCCGACCTCATGCTCAACATGCGGGCTCAGGCCGAGCGCTTCGGGACCGAGATCATCACCGACGACGTCACTGACGTCGACCTCGAGGGCCCGGTCAAGGTGGTCACCGACGGTGAGGGCAACACCTACCGGGCGCACTCCGTCATCCTCTCCATGGGTTCCGCCTACCGAGAGCTCGGCCTGCCGGACGAGAAGCGCCTCTCCGGCCACGGTGTCAGCTGGTGCGCGACCTGCGACGGGTTCTTCTTCCGTGAGCAGGACATCGTCGTCGTCGGTGGCGGTGACTCCGCGGTCGAGGAGGCCACCTTCCTGACGAAGTTCGCCCGCACCGTGACGATCGTGCACCGCCGCGACGAGCTGCGGGCCAGCAAGATCATGGCCGACCGGGCCCACGCCAACGACAAGATCCGCTTCGCGTGGAACTCCGAGGTCGCTGCCATCCACGGCGACGACAAGGTCACCGGGCTCACCCTGCGCGACACCGTGAGCGGCGAGACCCGTGAGGTCGAGGCCACCGGGATCTTCGTCGCCATCGGCCACGACCCACGCAACGAGCTCGTGACGGGCGTGGTCGACCTGGACGACGAGGGCTACGTGCTCGTGGACGGTCGCTCCTCGCGCACCAACATCGATGGAGTCTTCGCCGCTGGTGACCTTGTCGACCACACCTACCGCCAGGCGATCACTGCTGCAGGATCAGGCTGTGCCGCCGCGCTCGACGCCGAGCGCTGGCTCGCCGCTCGCGACGAGGCCGGCGGACCGGCCGAGGACCAAGCACTCACCGCCCAGGACAACCCCGTCGCCGGCACCGTCGGCGCCCGCTGAACCCACCCGAGACCACCCAAGGAGATCCCATGGCCACCACACCGACCACCGACGCGAGCTTCGAGCAGGACGTCCTCAAGAGCGACATCCCCGTCCTCGTCGATTTTTGGGCCACCTGGTGCGGCCCGTGCCGCGCCGTCGCGCCCGTGCTCGAGGAGCTGTCCGGTCAGTACGACGGTAAGCTGAAGATCGTCAAGCTCGACACCGACGCCAACCCGCAGACCACGGCCAAGTACGGGATCACCTCGATCCCCTCGATGTACGTCTTCCAGGGCGGCGAGGTCGTCAAGACCATCGTCGGCGCCCTCCCGAAGCCCAAGATCGTCAAGGAGCTCGAGCCCTTCATCGGCTGAGTTCCATTGTCACGCAACACAGTTCGTGCATGACGCAAGAGCGCCGCACGTCGTCAGGATGTCCTGTCGACGTGCGGCGCTCTCGTGCCCGGGTGTGATCCGTGCGATCGGCCGAGGTGTCAGGCGTCCTCGGCGTCCACACCCATCTGACCCAGGACCCGGTGCAGATCCTCCATGGAGGCAAACTCGATCGTCATGCGACCCTTGCGCTGGCCGAGGTTGATCTTGACCCTGGTGTCCAGACGGTCGCTGATGCGGCCGGCGAGGTCATCGAGCTGAGGGTGGTGCTTGCCGGCGCGAGGAGCGATGCGACGCTCCTTCTCGGGCTCCATGCCCAGGGCGACGATCTCCTCGACCGTGCGCACGGACAGTCCCTCGGCGACGATGCGCTGGGCGAGCCGCTCCATCTGCGCTCCGTCCTCGAGAGT
>JAKDKQ010000441.1 GCA_030453295.1 Janibacter sp. | reverse complement strand
CGCGTTGGGCTGGAGGGCCTCACGGGCCTGGGGTGACACGGGTGGCGGACCTCGGTTTCGACGGGACAGGGCTTCGACCATCCTCCCATGAGGAGGCGTCCCGCCCGGAATCCCCGCCGCGCACCGGGCCACTTGCCCCGTGGCGTGGTTAGCGTGGACGACATGGACGACACCTACCCCGGCGACTTCACCGGCACCCCCGAGCTGCAGTGGGCCCCGACGCCCGACGACCCGACGCCCTCACCCGGCGAGGTCGTGTGGGCCTGGGTCCCCTACGAGGAGGACCACAGCCAGGGCAAGGATCGCCCGGTCCTGCTCATCGGCACGGACGGCGAGTGGCTCCTCGGGCTGCAGCTGACCAGCTCGGACCACGACCTGGATGCCGAGCAGGAGGCCCGGGCGGGCCGACGGTGGATCGACATCGGCTCCGGCGCCTGGGACAGCAAGGGCCGGCGCAGCGAGGCACGGATCAACCGCGTGCTGCGGGTGGACCCGGCTGCGGTCCGTCGGGACGGCGCGGTGCTCGACGAGCAGGTCTTCACCGCGGTCACCGACGCGGTGCGCGCGGTCGCCGAGGGACGCAGCTACGACGACGACCCCGTGTGACCGCACGACCTCAGGGAGATGCGCATTCCCCCACGACATGACGAAGGGGGCCGGTCACCGTGATGGTGACCGGCCCCCTGCGAGGTCTGGCTGGCGTCGGCTCAGAGAGCGTTGACGCGCTTGGCCAGACGCGACTTCTTGTTGGCCGCCTGGTTGGCGTGCAGGACGCCCTTGGTGACGGCCTTGTCCAGCTTGGTGCTGGCGGTCACGAGCGCGGCCTTGGCCGCCTCGGCGTCACCGGCGTCGACAGCCGTGCGGACCTTGCGGATCCACGTGCGCAGCTCGGACTTGGCGGCGCGGTTGCGCTCGGTCCGGGCGGCGTTGGTCTTGACGCGCTTGATCTGGGACTTGATGTTTGCCACAGGAAATGTCTCTCTTGGTCGTCGAAAATTTTGCCGTTAGAGGGCGGCAAGGCGGCTCGGGACCGGCGTGGGGATACCGTGGGAGAGTCGCCCTGGATGCTGCTTGCGATGCGCGCACGACCATGCGCGCACGCGAAGGATCAATCTAGCAGCGGTCAGGCACCCCCACCAAAACCGCGGCCATCGGTAGCCATCACGTCAGCCGCCGTTGCGCTCCCGGGTGATCGTCAGGACCGCCTTTTCGACGGCATAGACGGGGTCGCGTCCGCCACCCTTGACCTCGAAGTCGGCTGCCGCGACGGCCTGGATGCTGCGCCCGAGAGCGTCGCCGCCCCAGCCCTGGAGCGAACGACGCGCCTTGTCCACCTGCCACGGCGCCATGCCGAGCTCACGGGCGAGGTCGGCGCTGCGGCCGCGCCCCGCTCCCCCGACCCTGGCCAGCTGGCGCAGCTGCTGGGCCAGCACGGCGACGATCGGCACCGGGTCGACACCGACATTGACCGCGTGCCGCAGCAGACGCAGTGCCTCACCGGTCTGACCCGCCACCGCAGCGTCGGCGACCTTGAAGCCGGTCGCCTCGACGCGGCCACCGTGGTAGCGCTCGACGACATCGGCGTCGATGACGCCCGTCGTGTCGTCGACGAGCTGCTGGCAGGCCGAGGCGAGCTCGCGCACGTCCTTGCCCACGGCCTCGACGAGCGCCTGGACCGCTTCGGGTGCCGCCTTGCGGCGCGCGCGGCGGAACTCGTTGGACACGAAGTCCGCCTTGTCGCGGTCGCTCTTGATGGCAGGCGCCTCGAGGATGAGCGCCTTCGCCTTCTTGAGGGTGTCGAGGACCTTTTTGCCCTTGTTGCCCGAGGCGTGGGTGACGACCAGCGTCACCGAGTCCGCCGGGTCGGCGAGGTAGTCCAGCAGGTCGACCTGCAGCACGTCGGGCGCCTGGTGCAGGTCACGCACCACGATCAGCTTGTCCTCACCGAAGAGGGACGGGCTGGCATGGACGCTCAGCTCGCCCTCCTCGTACCCCTCAGCCCTCAGCGTGATGACCTCGAGCTCCGGAGCGGTGACCTTGACGTCGGCGATGACCTGGTCGATCGCGCGATCGGCGAGGACCGCCTC
>JAKDKQ010000440.1 GCA_030453295.1 Janibacter sp. | reverse complement strand
CATGTTCACGATCAATGTCGATCACGTCGTCACCAACATCGCCGCAGACCTCTGTGTGCGCTACCCGCAGGTGGCCTGCGAGCGCATCGAGGCGATGGTCGCCACCGCACGCGAGCACATGGAGGCGACCAACACCCACCCGGAGTTCCTCGCGCCGCTCATCGAGCACGCCGTGCGCATCGAGCTGCACGACCTGGCTGGCGCTCCCGTGCCGCCCACCAGCGCGACCTGCTGACGACCCGGCCCCACTCGTCCGATCCCCCCGACGCCCCTGCGTCGGGGGGATCGGCACGTCGTAGGTTTGACCGGTGCCCACGCAGCCGCTGACCGACCTCATCCACCCCTCATGGGCGCAGGCGCTGCAGCCGGTGGCACCCACGATCGCCGCGATGGGCGACTTCCTGCGGCAGGAGGTCGCCGAGGGCCACGGGTACCTCCCAGCGGGCGAGCACGTCCTGCGGGCCTTCACCATCCCCGTGGACGAGGTTCGCGTCCTGGTCGTCGGCCAGGACCCCTACCCCACGCCCGGGCACGCGATCGGCCTGTCCTTCGCCGTGGCCCCGGACGTGCGCCCCCTGCCCCGGTCGCTGGTCAACATCCACCGCGAGCTCGTCGACGACATCGGTGCACCCGCCCCGACCACCGGGGACCTCACCCCGTGGGCGCAGCAGGGCGTCATGCTGCTCAACCGCTGCCTGACCGTCCGCCCCGGCGCACCCGACAGCCACCGGGGCCAGGGCTGGGAGGCCGTGACCGACCGCGCGATCGAGGTGCTCGCCGCTCGCGGTGGTCCGCTCGTCGCGATCCTCTGGGGCCGTAAGGCACGCAACCTCGCGCCTGCTCTCGGCGACGTGCCCCGGGTCGAGAGCGCCCACCCTTCGCCGCTGTCCGCGCGCCACGGCTTCTTCGGGTCGCGGCCCTTCAGCGCCGCCAACGCCCTGCTCGCCCAGCAGGGCGCCGACCCCATCGACTGGAGACTGCCGTGACCGAATCCGTCCACCCCTGGCGCCGCTACATCGCGATCGGTGACTCCTTCACCGAAGGCATGTCCGACGCCGACCCGCGCACCGAGGGCCGTTACCTCGGGTGGGCCGACCGGCTCGCCGCCGAGCTGTCGACCCACGTCCCCACGGGCACCTTCAGCTACGCCAACCTCGCCGTCCGCGGCCGCAAGCTCGACGACGTCATCGGCCCGCAGCTCGAGGTCGCCCTCGCTGCCGGCCCGGACCTCGTCTCGATCGTCGGGGGCGGCAACGACATCCTGCGGCCGCGCGTCGACCTCGACGAGATCGCCGACCGCCTCGAGCAGGCAGTGGTGACCCTGCGGGCCACCGGTGCCGACGTCCTCATGGCCACGCCGGCCGACCCCGCCGACGCGGGGCTGCTGTCCTCCCTTCGCTCCCGGCACGCGGTGCACAGCGCCAATGTCTTCTCCATCGCCCAGCGCCAGGGTGCGCACGTGCTCAACCTGTGGGGCATGCGGGCCCTGCGCGACTGGCGGCTGTGGGCGACCGACCGCATCCACCTGAGCACCGAGGGCCACCGCCGGGTGGCACAGGAGGCCCTCACCGCCCTCGCCCAGCCGGTGAGCGACCCCGACTGGCGCGCGCCGCTGGACCCCGCGCCGGCCGTCGCCCGCCGCGAGCAGGTCGCCGAGACGGCCCGCTGGGCCCGCTCCTACGCCGCGCCGTGGGTGCACCGTCGGCTCACCGGGCGCTCGTCCGGCGACTCGGTGACGGCCAAGATCGCCGAGCCGGCCCCCTTCGGCCCCGGGGACCTGCCCGACGCCTGAGCGCACCCTCCCCGTGCATTGCCCTAAGGCAATGCTGACTCGCTGGCGCAGATGCTGCTGCTAGTCTCTCAAAATGGCGCAGATGCGAGTCTCAGATGCGGCGGAGCTGCTCGCGGTCTCCCCCGACACCGTCCGACGCTGGATCGACGGTGGTCGCCTCACCGCGACGAAGGGGGCTGGTCCCGTCCTCGTCGACGGCGCCGACCTCGCCCGCCTCGCCCAGGAGATCGCCCACCCCGCACCGGTCGGGCCGGTCACCGACGAGTCCGCGCGCAACCGGATGCGCGGCATCGTCACCG
>JAKDKQ010000439.1 GCA_030453295.1 Janibacter sp. | reverse complement strand
TCGGCGAGGTAGGCGAGCAGCTTGGTCGCCCGGTCCTTGCCGGTCGGCGCGTCGAGCAGCTGGGGGCGCTCGTCGATGAAGCTCGTGGTGACCTCGCCGGCCTGGAATGCCGGGTCACTGAGGACGCCCTCGAGGAAGGGGAGGTTGGTCGCCACCCCACGGACCCGGAACTCCGCGAGGGCCCGGCGGGCGCGGCGCACGGCCAGGGGGAAGGTCGCGGCACGGCAGGTGAGCTTGACGAGCATCGAGTCGAAGTGGGCGCTCACCTCCGCGCCGACGAAGGTCGTGCCGCCGTCGAGGCGCACGCCGGAGCCTCCCGCGGAGCGGTAGGCCGAGATCGTGCCCGAGTCGGGGCGGAAGCCGTTGGCCGGGTCCTCGGTGGTGATGCGGCACTGCAGCGCGAAGCCGTGGGTGCTGATGTCCTCCTGCCGGTGACCGAGCTCGGCGAGCGTGGCCCCGGAGGCGATCTGCATCTGCATGACGACGAGGTCGACCTCGGTGACCTCCTCGGTCACGGTGTGCTCGACCTGGATGCGCGGGTTCATCTCGATGAAGACATAGCGGCCGTCCTCGCCGAGCAGGAACTCGACGGTGCCGGCGTTGACGTAGCTGATCGACGTCGCGAACTTCACCGCGTCGGCGCACATGCGCTCGCGCAGGTCCGGGTCGAGGTTGGGCGCGGGCGCGATCTCGACGACCTTCTGGTGGCGGCGCTGCACGGAGCAGTCACGCTCGAAGAAGTGCAGCACCTCACCGCTGGAGTCACCGACGACCTGCACCTCGATGTGCCGCGGGTTGATCACGGCCTCCTCGAGGTACATCGTCGGGTCGCCAAAGGCCGACTCGGCCTCACGCTGGGCGGCCTCGAGGGCCTCGCGCAGGTCCTCGCGTCGCGCGACCCGGCGCATGCCACGGCCACCACCGCCACTGACGGCCTTGACGAAGATCGGGAAGCCCGCCTCCTCGGCCGCCGCCTCCAGGACGTCCAGGTCGGCGCTCGCCTCCGAACCGCCGAGGGTGGGCAGGCCGGCTGCCTTGGCAGCAGCGATGGCCCGTGCCTTGTTGCCGGTGAGCTCGAGGACCTGCGCCGGCGGGCCGATGAAGGTGATGCCGTGGGCGGCGCACTCCTCGGCGAGCTGCGGGTTTTCCGACAGGAAGCCGTAGCCGGGGTAGATCGCGTCGACCTCGGCCTCGAGGGCCACGCGCACGATGTCCTCGTGATCGAGGTAGGCGCGGACGGGGTGGCCCTCGTCGCCGATGAGATAGGCCTCGTCGGCCTTCATCCGGTGCTCCGACAGCCGGTCCTCCGCGGGGTAGACGGCGACGGTCGTGGCGTCGAGCTCGGTGGCCGCGCGGAAGGCGCGGATGGCGATCTCGCCTCGGTTGGCGACGAGGATCTTGCGGAACATGGTGCCTCCGGGGTGTGAGGGCGGTCTCACCGACGAAGGTATCTGTCACCACCGACGAAGGAGAGTCCGGTTCTCATCGTGGGAACGGGCATAGGCTCCCGGGCGTGAGCAACCAGAGCGATCGTGAGCGGTGGGTCTCCGAGGACCCGGTGCACAAGCGTGCCGACCGGGACGACTTCGCGCGCGATCGTGGGCGGCTCATCCACTCGGCGGCCCTGCGCCGGTTGTCGGCCAAGACGCAGGTGCTCGGGCCGGGCAGTGACGACTTCGTGCGCAACCGTCTGACCCACAGCCTCGAGGTCGCCCAGATCGGCCGGGAGTTCGGCGGCGCCCTCGGATGTCGTGCGGACGTGGTCGAGGTGGCCTGCCTCGCCCACGACTTGGGGCATCCCCCCTTCGGCCACAACGGGGAGACCGCGCTCAACGAGGTGGCGGACGCCATCGGTGGCTTCGAGGGCAATGCGCAGACGCTGCGCATCCTCACCCGGCTCGAGCCCAAGCGGGTGCACCCCGACGGTCGCCCGGCGGGGCTCAACCTCACCCGCGCCAGCCTCGACGCGGCGACCAAGTACCCGTGGCGACGTGGCCATGGCCCCTCTCCCACACCGAAGTTCGGCGCCTACGAGGACGACCTGCCGGTCTTCGACTGGATGCGCGAAGGGGGTCCCGGCGGCTTCGTCCGCTG
>JAKDKQ010000438.1 GCA_030453295.1 Janibacter sp. | reverse complement strand
TTGGAAACATGGGGCGTTCGCAGCTCGGGTGGTCAAGCGCACGCCCACTCGACATGACGGGCCGTTATCAATCCGTTACGGTCGAAGGGATGTCCTCCACACCTGTCGGCACCCTCCTGACCAGCCGCGACAACTCGCTCAACGCGGTACGACTGTGCCTCGCGGCGGCGGTCATCCTGGCCCACTCCTGGCCGCTCGGCGGCTACGGGGCGAGCGCCATGGAGCGGCTCGGCGCAGTGGGCGTCGACGGCTTCTTCGCCCTGTCGGGCTTCCTCATCGCCGGCAGCCGGGTGCGCAACGACTTCCGGACCTACATCACCCGTCGTGCCCGGCGGATCTTCCCCGGGTTCTGGGGCTGCCTGCTCGTCATCGGCTTCGTCTTCGCACCGCTCGGCGGGATCATCGGCGGCCACGGGTGGAACCCCGCGCAGTCGCTGTCCTACGTGCTCGACAACGCGACCCTGTGGATGACCAACCCGGCCATCGGCGGCACCCTGGCCGGCGCCCCCAACCCGGGCATGTGGAACGGCTCCCTGTGGACCCTCATGTACGAGTTCGCGGCCTACCTGCTGTGCGGGGCGGCGCTCGGCATCGTCTGGGTGCGTCGCAACCTCGTGACCTCGGCCGCCATCGCGACCGTGGCCCTGCCCGTGCTCAGCTGGTGGATCGGCGACCTGCCCGGCGCGGCGCACATGCTCACCAGCGCCCTGCGCCTCTTCTCCTTCTTCGCCGTCGGGGTGCTCGCCTACGCGCTGCGCGACCGGCTGCACACCACCACGCCCCTGGCCATCGCTGCGGTCGCCTTCGTCGCGGTCCTCGGCGTCACCTCCGAGTCCGCGCTCAACCTGCTCTCCCCGATCCCGCTCACCTACGCGCTGCTGCACCTCGGCAACACGTGGAAGACGTCGATCGCCGCCAAGGAGGACCACTCCTACGGTCTCTACGTCTATGGCTGGCCGGTGCAGCAGGTCCTCGGCATGCTCGGCCTCGGAGCCCTCGTCCCGGTCCCCGTGTTCGCCGTCGTCTCCTTCGCCTGCACCCTGCCGCTGGCGATCGCCTCGTGGCGTCTCGTCGAGCGGCCGGCGATGCGCGCCACGCTCCCCACGCGTCCCACCGGAGACCTGCACCCGGCCGACCTGCCCGTGCACCAACCGGAGCACATCCACCAGCGCGCCACCTTCGCCGCGCACCGCTGACCTCTGGGCCGAGACCCCCCACCCCCACGACCTGAGGCAGGTCACGTCATGCACCTTGATCGCGAGAATGGTGCATGACGTGACCTGCCTCGGCTCTGTGTGCCTCTGCCTCTGCCTCAGGAGATCAGCACGCTCAGCGAGTGGATCACCAGACCCGCGAGCGCGCCGACGACGGTGCCGTTGATCCGGATGAACTGCAGGTCGCGCCCGACGAAGAGCTCGATCCGCTCGCTCGCCTCGTCGGCGTCCCAGCGCTCGACGGTCACCGAGATGACCTCGGCCAGCTCGTCACCGTAGGTGTTGACGAAGAAGGCCACGATCTCGCCCAGGTGGGTCTCGAGCCGCTGCTGCCAGACCTCGTCGTGCTCGAGGTGCTCGCCCAGATGGGTGAGCAACTCCTCGCCGCGACGCCAGAAGTAGGACTCGCGGTCGGCCATCGCCCCCATGAGCGAGGTCCGCAGCGACTGCCACACAGCGACCGCGCTCGTCGGCACCTGCGGGTGCGCGAGCAGGCGCTCCTTGAGCGCCTCGGCGCTGGCCATGACCTCGGGGTCGTGCTGCAGGTCCCGGGCCAGCCGGGTCAGCAGGTCGTCGAGGGCGGTGCGGGCCGGGTGGTGCGCGTCGCTGCGCATCTCGCCGAGCCAGGTCAGCGCCTGCCGGTAGGTCCAGTCGATGACCTTGTCGTCGACCCACTCGGGGGTCCACCACGGCGCCTTGTCCCCGACGACCTGCTTGAAGAGGTCGGGGTTGTCCGTGAGCCACCGCCGGATCTCGTCGATGCCGAGGTCGACGATGCCCTTGTGGCTCCCCCCTTCGACCACGCCTTCAAGGAGCGAGCCGGCGATGGGGCTGATCGGCTCCTGCGACAACCGCGGGAGCAGCAGCTGGCTGAGGAAGTCGTGGACGTC
>JAKDKQ010000072.1 GCA_030453295.1 Janibacter sp. | reverse complement strand
GACCGCACCGTGCGCCTGCTGTCGACCCTGACCCGTCAGGTCGCCGTCGTGCAGTACCCGTCCCTGACCCGCAGCACGGTCAAGCACATCGAGCTCGTCCCGATGAGCGAGACCCGGCTCATGGTCGTGGTCATCATGGGCAGCGGTCGGGTGGAGCAGCGGATCGTCCCGATCGGCGTGGACTACCTGACCACTGACGGTGCTGCCGCACTGGCGAGCGCCCGGGCGCGGATCAATGCCGCGACCCGTGACCGACGGCTGGCCGACGCGCTGGCCTCGCTGGCGACCTTGCACGACGAGGACGCCGACACCGAGGACGCCCTGACGGCAGGTGTCCTCGCCTCGATCGAGGAGGCTCTGGCCGAGGAGCGTGCGACCAAGGTGACGCTCGCCGGCACGGCCAATCTCGCCCGCAGCTCCAGCGACTTCCCGATGACGCTCGAGCCCGTGCTCGACGTCCTCGAGCAGCATGTCGTCCTGCTCCGGCTCCTCAGCGCCGAGGCCACGCAGGACATCTCGGGCGTCACGGTGCGCATCGGCTCGGAGAACCCCGTCTCCGGGCTGCAGAGCACCTCGCTCATCACCTCCGGTTACGGGGCCGGCGACGAGCAGGTCGGCGCCGTCGGGGTGCTCGGGCCGACCCGCATGGACTATCCGGCGACGATGGCGCAGGTCCGTGCCGTCGCCGCCTATCTCTCGCGGATCGTGGACGCCTGACCGGCGCCCGCACCGCACACCAGCAATCCGAACCACGACCTACGAGGACGTCACGCGTGAACGACTACTACGAGGACCTCGGCGTCAGCCGCGAGGCCACGCCCGAGGAGATCAAGCGGGCCTACCGCAAGCTCGCCCGCACCCTGCACCCGGACGTCAACCCGGGCGCGGAGGCCGAGGAGCAGTTCAAGAAGGTCTCCCAGGCCTATGACGTGCTCTCCGACGAGACCAAGCGGAGCCAGTACGACCGGGGCGGTGACCCCTACGGCGGCTCCCACGACGGCTTCGGCGCGGGCTTCACCTTCAGCGACATCATGGAGCAGTTCTTCGGCCAGGGAGCCGGCGGTGGCGCCCGCGGCCCGCGCTCGCGCGCGTCGCGTGGTCAGGACGGGCTCGTCGGCCTCGAGATCGACCTCGCGACCGCGGTCTTCGGTGGCCAGGAGGACCTGACCATCGACACCGCCGTGGTCTGCACGGGGTGCTCCGGTGACGGCGCCCAGCCCGGCACGGGACGTCGCCGGTGTGACACCTGTGGTGGTCGTGGTGAGGTGCAGCAGGTCCAGCGCTCCTTCCTCGGCCAGGTCATGACGAGCCGTCCGTGCCCGACGTGCCAGGGCTTCGGAGAGGTCATCCCCAACCCCTGCCACGAGTGCTCCGGCCAGGGGCGCGTCCGCAGCCGCCGGACGATGGCGGTGCGTATCCCCGCCGGCGTCGACTCCGGGACCCGCATCCACCTCGCCGGCGAAGGGGAGGTCGGTCCCGGTGGTGGCGCCGCCGGCGACCTCTATGTCGAGCTGCGCGTGGCCGAGCACGAGACCTTCACCCGTCGCGGTGACGACCTGCACGCGTCCGTCGCGGTCCCGATGACGGCGGCCGCCCTCGGTGTGACGATGAGCTTTGCCACCCTCGACGGGGAGCAGGAGATCACCATCAAGCGCGGCACCCAGCCCGGCGACACGATCGTCCTCGAGGGCCTGGGTGTCACCCACCTGCGCCGTGAGGGCCGCGGCGACCTGGTCATCCACGTCGACGTGCGCACCCCCACCAAGCTCGACGCCGAGCAGGAGCAGCTGCTGCGCGACCTCGCTCGCGTCCGTGACGAGGAGCAGCCCGACGGTGAGCTCGACGACGTCGACTCCGGCTTCGTGGGCCGCCTGCGGCATGCCTTCAAGGGCCGCTGACCGGGCAGTCTGCCGATGACCGCACCGCTCTTCCTCGTCGACCCGGGAGCCCTCGACGGGCTCTGCCCCGATGACGTCGTCGATCTCACCGGCCCCGAGGCCCACCACGCGGCCACCGTCGTGCGCCTCGCCGTCGGGGAGGAGGTGCTCGTCGCAGACCGTGAGGGATCGCGCGTGCTCACCACGGCCCACGCGGTCTCCGGTGACCTCGTGCGCCTGCGGATCGGAGCCCGGGTCGATGAGCCGGCCCCCGCCCTTCGCCTCACGCTGGTGCAGGCGCTGGCCAAGGACGGCCGGGACGAAGACGCTGTCGAGGCCGCGACCGAGCTCGGTGTGGACGCGATCGTTCCTTGGCAGGCGGACCGCTCGATCGTGCGGTGGAAGGGCCCCAAGGCCGACAAGGGCCTGCAGAAGTGGGCCAAGGTCATCGAGCGGGCCGCCAAGCAGTCCCGGCGTGGCCGGTGGCCCGCCCTGGGCGAGCTGGTCGCCACCGCCGGCTTGGTGGAGGCGTGCGCTGGGACCACCCCCTTCGTCCTGCACGAGGACGCGACCATCCCACTGGCCACGGTCGACCTGCCCACCGACGGAGAGGTCCTCCTGGTCGTCGGTCCCGAAGGGGGGATCTCGCCCCAGGAGGTCGAGCGCCTCGTCGCCGCCGGGGCAACGCCCGTGCGGCTGGGCTCGCAGGTCCTGCGGGCCTCCACCGCGGGGCCGGCAGCGATCGCCGTGATCAGCGCGAGGGGCCGCTGGCGGTGAGCCGAGAGTTCTACCAGTGGGGCGGGGGCACCGAGCAGGATCATGCCGCACTGGCGTGGTTCTCCGGCGCCGGCCCCGCGCAGATGGGAGCGCTGCGGGTCTCCTTCCGTGGCGGGATCGCGCCGATCGCGTGGGCCAAGGCGCTGGCGCTGATGGTCGCGGTCTGCGTGCTCGTCGGGACTCTCGTGGCGGTGGTCGGGCCTGACGGGGCGGTCCTCGGCGCCGTGGCGCTCACGGCGGTGGTCTTCCTGCTCATCCTGCTCGCGGCCTGGGTCGCCGCGAGGTGCCACGGTTTCGCGGTGCACGAGCACGGCCTCGTGGTGACGACAGCGTGGGGATCTCCTGAGACCATCCCGTGGGCGACGATCGATCCCGGTCGAGTCTTCGTCGCGACCACGGTCCGGGCGATGACCCGCATGCCGCTCTCCCTGTCCCGTCAGCGGGCGGTCTTCGCACCCGGGGTGGTCATCAACGGCTGGACCGACCAGCCGCGGGGGAGCGTCGAGTGGTTCGAGCAGTTCTCGAGTGGCTACCGCTACCAACCCCGGCCGGTCGATTCCCCCTTCGGCTGGTGGCAGCTGGGCGTGACCAGCCCGAAGGACCTGCTCGTCGCCATCGAGTCCGCAATGCTCGCCGACGGCTTCCCGGCGGCCGGGTTGACCTCGTGTGCGCTCTCCCGCTCCGCCAGCGGGGTCGAGCTGCGTCGTGACCCCTCCCTGCAGGGGGAGCGGGCACTCACCGACCCGGTCTTCGGGCTGCCGACGCGGTGACCCACACGTGAGTCACAGGGGTCGTCGAGTGGCGCCGGCCCCCGTAGACTGGGAGCACGATGCCTCAATCAGACCAACCTGACCTGCGCGCCCTCGACGCGATCTCCGACGACCCGCGTGCCGCTGCGCCCAGCAGCTCGGCCAGCATCCAGCAGACGATCATCCTGCCCGACAATGTCCCCATGGTGAGTGTCCTCGGGCCCACCGACGAGCTGCTGCGCACGATGGAGCGGGCCTTCCCCAAGACCGAGATCCTCGTGCGGGGCAACGAGTTCCGCCTCGTGGGTCCGAGCGGTGACCTCGAGGTCATCGACCGTCTCCTCGACGAGCTGACGGAGATCGTCGAGGCCGGCCAGCCGCTCAACAAGGATGCCGTCGAACGCTCGATCAAGATGCTGCGCGACCGCACCGGTGAGCGTCCCGCGGATGTGCTGACGACCAACATCGTCTCCAACCGTGGGCGGACCATCCGGCCCAAGACGCTGGGGCAGAAGCACTACGTCGACGCGATCGGCGACAACACGGTGATCTTCGGCATCGGCCCGGCCGGTACCGGCAAGACCTACCTGGCGATGGCCAAGGCGGTCGCCGCTCTGCAGGCCAAGCAGGTGGCCCGGATCATCCTCACCCGCCCCGCTGTCGAGGCCGGCGAAAAGCTCGGCTTCCTGCCCGGGACCCTGGGCGACAAGATCGACCCCTATCTGCGGCCGCTCTACGACGCCCTGCACGACATGGTCGACCCCGAGTCGATCCCGCGCCTCATGGCGGCCGGCACGATCGAGGTCGCGCCGCTGGCCTTCATGCGTGGCCGCACCCTGAATGACTCCTTCATCATCCTCGACGAGGCGCAAAACACCTCGCCCGAGCAGATGAAGATGTTCCTCACCCGCCTCGGCTTCGGCTCCAAGATGGTCGTCACGGGTGACACGAGCCAGGTGGACCTGCCCGGAGGCATGGAGTCCGGCCTGAAGGTGGTCCAGCGGATCCTCACCGATGTCGAGGGTGTGCACTTCGCCCACCTGGAGGCCGGCGATGTCGTGCGCCACCGCCTCGTGGGGGAGATCGTGACCGCCTACGACCGGTACGACGCGACGAAGGGGGAGCGTCGATGAGCATCGACGTGCTCAACGAGACCGACCACGACGTCGACGAGGTCGAGTTCGTCGACCTGAGCCGCTACGTGCTCGAGCAGATGCGGGTCCACCCGCAGGCCGAGCTGTGCATCCGCTTCGTCGACGAGCCCACGATGACCGTCCTGCACGAGCAGTGGATGGACCTGGCCGGGCCCACCGACGTCATGAGCTTCCCCATGGACGAGCTGCGCCCCGGGCGTGAGGGCGAGACCTCCCTCGAGGGTGTCCTCGGAGACATCGTCGTCTGCCCCTCCGTCGCCGAGCAGCAGGCGGTGACCGCGGGCCACGCCGCCATCGAGGAGATGCTCCTGCTCACGACCCACGGCATCCTGCACCTGCTCGGCTATGACCACGCGGAACCGGAGGAGGAGCAGGAGATGTTCGAGCTGCAGCGACAGCTCCTGCTCACCTTCCTCGCCGGCCGCGGCCGGGAGGCCCACGGGTGACGACCCTGATCATCGGCGCGATCGCCTCGATCGTCGCCGCCTTCATCCTCACCCTCGTCGATGCCGCCATCGGGTCGGCATCGCGGGTGGCCGCCGAGCAGGCGGACAGCGAGGGACGAAGGGGGGCCCCCGCCCTCCGCGAGATCCTCGCCGACAGTGCCGGTCCGATCTCCGTCCTCGCCTTCCTGCGGGCCATCGCCGAGGCGAGCGCCGCGGTGCTCGTCACCCTCGTCGTCGTCGAGGAGGTCGAGCGCATCTGGGTGGCGCTGCTCGTCTCCGCCGCGATCATGGTCGTCGTGACCTTCGTGCTCGTCGGGGTCTCGCCGCGGACCCTGGGCCAGCAGCACAGCACCGCGATCGCGTTGGCCGGAGCCCCCTTCGTCATCGGGGTGCGCCGGGTGCTCGGCCCGGTCGCCCGCCTGCTCGTGACCTTCGGCAATGCCGTGACGCCGGGTGGGGGCTATCGCGACGGGCCCTTCCGCTCGGAGGCGGAGCTGCGCGACCTGCTCGACCTGGCAGGGGAGTCCTCGCTCATCGAGGACGAGGAGCGGGACATGCTCCACTCCGTCTTCGAGCTCGGCGACACGATGGCCAGCGAGGTCATGGTCCCGCGGACCGACAT
Organism: Janibacter sp.; assembly: GCA_030453295.1. Taxonomy (GTDB): domain Bacteria; phylum Actinomycetota; class Actinomycetes; order Actinomycetales; family Dermatophilaceae; genus Janibacter. The sequence goes on along the minus strand of JAKDKQ010000072.1, from coordinate 3,486 downwards.
GATCACCATCGAGTCGGACAAGCCGGCGCGCAAGGGCCTCAACCTCTTCATCCGCTCGGGGTTCTCCCGGGTCCCGGTCGTGGGGGAGTCCAGCGACGACATCGTCGGGCTGCTCTACCTCAAGGACGTCGTGCGCCGGATCCTGGCCGACGAGGAGGCCCGGGACATGCCCGTCGAGGAGTTCATGCGGCCGGCCCCCTTCGTGCCGGAGAGCAAGCCGGTCGACGCCCTGCTGCGGGAGATGCAACGCGACCAGATCCACGCCGCGATCGTCGTCGACGAGTACGGCGGTACTGCGGGCCTGGTGACCATCGAGGACATCCTCGAGGAGATCGTCGGCGAGATCACCGACGAGTACGACCGTGAGGGACCCGGGGTGCAGGACCTCGGGGACGGTCGCTACCGGGTGCCCGCCGGGCTGCACATCGACGACCTCGGTGAGCTGTACGGCGTGGAGCTCGACGACGAGGAGGTCGACACGGTCGGCGGACTCATCGGCAAGATCACCGGACGCGTCCCCATCGTCGGCGCCCAGTGCGTGGTGGGCGACCTGACCCTCACGGCTGAGAAGATGTCCGGACGACAACACCGCATCGCCACCGTCCTCGTCGAGCAGCTCGCTACGCGGGCCGCTCAGGATGGGCGCGAGCACGAGGAGATCGGGGCATGATCGTGGACCAGCCGGACGAGACCCAGTGGCACGCAGGTTTTGCCTGCCTCGTCGGACGTCCCAACGCGGGCAAGTCGACCCTGACCAATGCCCTCGTCGGTGACAAGGTGGCGATCACCTCGAGCAAGCCGCAGACGACCCGCCACGCCATCCGAGGCATCGTGACCCGGGACCACCAGCAGCTGATCCTCGTCGACACCCCCGGGTTGCACCGGCCGCGCACGCTGCTCGGTGAGCGTCTCAACGACCTCGTGCGCGAGACGCTGCTCGAGGTCGACGTCATCGGCTTCTGCCTGCCGGCGGACCAGAAGGTCGGCCCCGGCGATGCCTACATCGCCAAGGACCTGGCCGAGCTGCAGCGGGCCAAGCGGGTGCCGGTGGTGGCCATCGCCACCAAGAGCGACAAGGTCGACCGTGAGCGGCTGGCCGAGCACCTCATCGCCATCGACCAGCTGGGGGACTGGGCCGCGATCATCCCCTGCTCCGCGGTGCGGGGCGACCAGGTCGAGGAGCTCTTCGGCGTGCTCGGCGAGCACCTGCCCACCTCGCCGGCGGCGCTGTACCCCGAGGGACAGCTCAGCGACGAGGACGACGACAAGATGATCGCCGAGCTCGTCCGCGAGGCGGCGCTCGAGGGCGTGCGTGATGAGTTGCCCCACAGCCTCGCCGTGGTCGTCGAGGAGATCGTGCCGCGTGAGGGGCGACCTGAGCACGACCCCATGCTCGACGTGCGGGTCAACGTCTTCGTCGAGCGCGACAGCCAGAAGGCGATCATCATCGGGCGGGGTGGATCACGCCTGCGTGAGGTGGGCACGACGGCCCGGGTCGGGATCGAGAAGCTGCTCGGGACCAAGGTCTTCCTCGACCTCCACGTCAAGGTGGCCAAGGACTGGCAGCGCGACCCCAAACAGTTGCAACGACTGGGTTTTTGAGGTCACGAGTCGGTTACGAGCATTTGGGCGGGCACGTCCAGTGGGTCAAAGTGGATGGTTGGGCAGCATGCTGCCTGTACCGCCACCTACCGATAAATCACCGACTGATACTCGCCCACGACCGAAACTTGGGAGGAAGGCCCGGACGCGCTCCGTCGCCACCGGGCATGACCCGACGTGACTGAACCTACGCAACCACCGTCCTCAGGACCGCACGTGCCGCCTCGCGAGACGCGACGCGTGGACCACCCGGCCCTTGAGCCGCGCCTCGTCGACAAGTCCGACAAGCTCGGGCTCGACTACATCGTCTTCGGTGTGACCGCAGTGCTCGCCATCGCCTTCGTCCTGTGGGGCGTGCTGAGCACCGCGTCCCTCGCCAGCGCGTCGGCCTCCGGGCTCGACTGGGTCGTGACCAACACGGGCTGGCTCTTCGCGCTGGCCTCGACCGGCTTCGTCTTCTTCGTCATCTGGCTGGCCGCCAGCAAGTACGGCAACATCCCGCTCGGGGCCGACGGCGAGCAGCCCGAGTTCAAGACGATCTCGTGGATCGCGATGATGTTCTCCGCCGGCATGGGCATCGGCCTGATGTTCTGGGGCGCGGCCGAGCCGCTCGCGCACTACCTCACGCCGCCGCCCGGGACGGGCGAGGTCGGCAACGACCAAGCCACGCGCACCGCGATGGCGACCACGCTCTTCCACTGGACCCTGCACCCGTGGGCGATCTACACCGTCGCGGGTCTCGCGATCGGCTACGGCGTCTTCCGCAAGGGCCGTGGCCTGACCATCAGCGCCGTCTTCGAGCCGCTCATCGGCAAGCGTCGCGTCGAAGGGCCCGCGGGCAAGATCATCGACATCTTCGCCATCTTCGCCACGCTCTTCGGCTCTGCGACTTCGCTGGGCCTGGGTGCCCTGCAGATCGCCTCGGGCGTCAAGATCGTCGGCTGGGCCAACGACGTGACCAACACGGTCCTCGTGCTCATCATCGTCGTGCTGACGATCTGCTTCATCTTCTCCGCCGTCTCCGGCGTGGAGAAGGGGATCCAGTGGCTGTCCAACACCAACATGGTGCTGGCCTTCATCCTGGCCGCCTTCGTCTTCATCGTCGGGCCGACGATCTTCATCCTCAACCTCGTCCCGACCTCGCTCGGTACCTACATGCAGCACCTGATGGAGTACTCCGCGCGGACCAACGCGCAGGGTGAGCCGGGTATGAAGGACTGGCTGTCGGGCTGGACGATCTTCTACTGGGCCTGGTGGGTCAGCTGGACCCCCTTCGTCGGGATGTTCATCGCCCGCATCTCGCGCGGGCGCACCATCCGCGAGTTCGTCACCGGCGTGCTGCTCGTCCCGAGCACCGTGAGCCTCATCTGGTTCGCGATCTTCGGCGGTGCCGCCATCAAGGCGCAGGAGATGGGCGTGCCGCTGGACAAGTTCGACGGTGGCGAGGAGAGCACGCTCTTCGCCCTGCTCGACTCGATGCCGTGGGCATCCGTCACCTCGATCCTCGTCATGCTGCTCGTCGCGATCTTCTTCGTCTCGGGCGCCGACGCGGCCTCGATCGTCATGGGCTCGCTCAGCGAGCGCGGCACGCTCGAGCCCAACAAGGTGACGGTGATCTTCTGGGGTGTCGCCACCGGTGCTGCCGCGGCGATCATGCTCATCATCGGCGGAGAGGACTCGCTGACGGGTCTGCAGCAGGTGACCATCGTGGCTGCCCTGCCCTTCGTGCTGATCATGATCGGCATGGCGGTGTCGCTGGTGAAGGATCTCAAGACCGACCCGATGGCGGTGCGCGGCGCGTACGCCCGCGCGGCGCTCTCCCAGGCGGTCGTCGCTGGTGTGACCGAGCACGGCGACGACTTCGTCCTGTCCATCGACGAGACG